>WHTA01000004.1 GCA_009379825.1 Streptosporangiales bacterium | reverse complement strand
GACCTGCGGGCCCTCGGCGAACGAGTGGGCGGCGTTCAAGACTTCGAGCAGGAGATGCGGCGACTCCGCGCGCAGCACGCTCGCAAACCGAGCTTCCTCACCAGGCTCGGCCAGGCCGGCCTGTAATCCATCGAGGACGGGTGTCCGTGGGGTGTCCGTGAGTTCCGGACGCGACTGTCACGGGGTGGTATGCGCCGGCTCGCGAGAGTCGCGCTGTCCTGCAGGAACGGCAGATCCCGGCACTGGGTGAAACCAGTCAATACGGGAGGAACGGGACCTACGGATCAGAAGGTTGGGGGTTCGAATCCCTCCGAGCGCGCCACCCACCACAGGCCCCTCACCAGCAAACTTTGCCCGGTGGGGGATTTGTTTGTTGGCACCGATGTTCAACTGTCGATCTAGGTCGACGGCGAGAGGTTCTTCTGTTTCCCAGCGCTCGGGCGCTCGACGGCTATCAGCAGCGGAGCCGCCGACATCAACGCGCTGTGTGCTGAGCAGCGCTCCCGCCGGGTGGCATGGGCACTGGTCCCTGTCGATGCGACGCGAGCCATCGGCCGTCACTCCCGGGTGGGGTCCAGGGTATGGGTCGTCGAATAGCCCTCTCGGGTGATGCGGTACCAGGGGTCGTCGAACCGTGCGCCTTGTGGGATCGGCGGCAACAGGGCGATGACGAGCATGATCAGCCAGCCCACGTACGGGATCAGGCCGAGGATTACGAGCAGACCGCTGAGGTTGACATCGTGCAGTCGGCGCACGGTCAACGTGATGTGTGGCACGACGATGGCGAGCAGACACAGGGCGGCGACGCCGACGCCGACGAACCGGCCTGGCCCTGGCCCGGCCGAGTCCGTACCTGGGATACCGGCGAGCAGGGCCAGGAGGTACAGCGCGAGGCCCCCGACGAGGCTCACGAGCTGCCACCACCAGTACTCGCTGCGGCTGGCCCGTCCGGTGAAGTCAGCGTACTTCCTGAAGAACCTGCGGACCGCATCGCCTGGTGAGCACCTGTAGTGCGGCGCCCATAGTGGCGGGTCCGCGGGGTCGAACGACGACGACTCCTGCGGGTCGACTGGTGGGGTCGATGTCACGGTCCGGCCTCCTCTGCACCCACCGGCTGATCGGCCACCGACCGTGCCTTCGAATCCCTTGTCGCCGCGCGTATACGCCGGACAGTTGCCGACGCAATGAGATGGTGGCGGTCACCGGCATAGGTCGGCTATAGGCACTCCGCCGAAGACGAGAAGTCGGCCGCCGACGACCTCGCCATCCGTTCGAGCAGATCCAGCCGACCCCACTGGTCACTCGGGCAGAGGTGTTGGCCAGTCCAGGAGGGTTGGTAGGCCGGGTTGCGCGTCCCCATCGGGTAGGTCTGTACGGCGCTCGGTTGTCGGCGGGCGGCCGGTCATTCGAGTGCTCGCGATCACGTTGTCCTCGACTCGCTGGCGGCGGGCGCGTTCGTAGCGTTCCAGGGCGGTGTCGAGGGTCGGCAGGTCGCGCAGTGGCTTGCCGAGGACGACGGCGTCCTCGGCAGCCATCGACGCGCCCTGGTCGGCAGGTCGCTGGCGACGCGGCGTGCGCGGCGTCACCGACGAGGACCACCCGGTGACTGCGCCAGTGCCGCACCGACGGGAGGTCCCGGGCGTCGGTGGCCAGCAGGCCGTGGCACGGACGACCCGGGCAGGCACGCCTGGCGGAACCCGCGGCAGCAGCCACTCCCGCCATACGTCCGGGTCGGTCACGGTCGGCTCGCCGGACGGGAGCGCCTGGCCGGTGATCCTCGCGTACCAGAAGACCCGGCCCGCCGGGGCGCGGAACAGGTCGAAGGCACAGTCACCCGTTCCCGGGTAGGCGTCGAACTGGTGCGGTGTGCCGGCATCGACGCCGTCGGCGTAGCCGTAGAAGACGCGCTGCCCCGCGTACCGCGGCTGCGCTGCGTCGGGGTCGACGAGGCCGCGCGTCGTCGACCACAAGGCCGGCGGCGCCGACGAGCAGGTCGGCGTCCGCCACCGCGCCGTCGGCGAAGGTGGCTCGTACGGCATCCGCGGACTCCGCCACCGCGACCAGTCTCCGGCCGTGGTGCAGCTCGGCCCCGCGGCCGGCCACCGCCGAGCGCATCACGTCGACGAGGTCGGCCCGGTGCAGACACTGGTACCTGGTCGCAGGTCCGCCCGCATCGTCCAACGCTCGTGCGGCGACCTCTACGTCGCCGTCGTCGCGCACCCGCATCGACGTCAACGCGAAGCCGGCGGCGGCGACGCCCAGCTGCGCCAGCGCGAGCATCCCGTTGCTCGCGACGGTGAGGAAGGCGCCGGTCGCTTCCGACGCGACGGGGGTGGCTTCGCACACCATCACCTCGAGCCCGGCCTGCCGCAACGCCAACGCAACGGCAGTGCCCGCGAGCCCGCCACCGACCACCAGGACGCGCACGCCTAGGCCCCAAGACCTGTCAACGAACGAGAGACTGCACGCAGCATCACGGGCCGCGGGTCTAGTGGAGACGACATGCGCCTTGGGGCCGGTCGTCAGGGCGAGGTACACCGCTCGGCGCGCTGCCTGAGCAGGTCGCGCTCGCGCTCGTTACGGGCCATCGATGCGGCCCGCTCGAACTCGGCGCGGGCTTCCGCCGGGCGGCCGAGCCGCTCGAGCAGATCTCCGCGGACGCTCGGCAGCAGGTGGTAGTTCTTGGCATCGAGCTCGGCCGCGACCGCGTCCACGAGCTCGAGCCCCGCCGCCGGGCCGTCGACCATCGAGACCGCCACCGCGCGGTTGAGCTCGACCACCGGCGACCGCGTCAACGTCGCCAGGCGGCCGTAAAGTGCGGCGATCATCGCCCAGTCGGTGTCCGCGTAGCGGACGGCTCTGGCGTGGCAGCCCGCGATGGCCGCCTGCAGGGAGTACGGCCCGTTGCCCGCGCGGAACAGGGCGTCCACGCCGCGGCCGATCAACAGCTGGTTCCACTTCGACCGGTCCTGGTCGGCCAGCAGCACAGGCTCGCCGTCGGGGCGAATCCGTGCGGCGAGCCTGGACGACTGGAACTCAAGCAGCGCGACCAGGCCGTGCACCTCGGGCTCGTCCGGCATCAGGCCGGCCAGCACCCTGGCCAGTCGCAGCGCGTCCTCGCACAACGCGGGACGCAGCAGGTCCTCACCGGACGTGGCGGCGTACCCCTCGTTGAAGATCAGGTAGATGACCTCGAGGACCGACGACAACCGCTCCTCCCGGTCGGCCCCGTACGGCACCTCGAACGGGACGCGGGCCTCGGCGAGCGTGCGCTTCGCGCGGACGATGCGCTGCGCGACCGCCGCCTCGGACGTCACGTACGCACGCGCGATCTCGTCGGTCGTCAACCCGCCGAGCAGCCGTATCGTCAACGCGATCCGCGCCTGCGTGGACAGCACCGGGTGGCAGGCGGTGAAGATCAGCCGCAGCAGGTCGTCCTCGATGTCGTCGACGTCGACGGCGGCCGAGGGCATGTCCTCGAGCGACCTGCCGATCTCCGCCAGCTTGCGTGCGTAGGTGTCCTTACGGCGCACGAGGTCGACGGCCTTGTACCTGGCGATGGCCATGAGCCAGGCGCCCGGCCGGTCCGGGACGCCTGACTCCGGCCACTTCTCCATCGCGGCGACCAGTGCGTCCTGCGCGATCTCTTCGGCGATGCCGACGTCACCGACGATCCGCGTGACGCCGGCGATGATCTTCGCGGCGTCGATCCGGTACGCCGCCTCGACCGCCCTGGTCGCGTGGTCCTCGGTCATGGCTGCTAGTCGGAGCCTTCGACGATCTCGCGGACCTCGATCGTCAGGGGCCCCACGTACGACTGGATCTCGGCGAAGCGCCTGGTCCACTCCAGCGCTTCCGCCTTGTCCCTGGCCTGGACGATCGAGTACCCGCCGACGACTTCCTTGGCCTCGGTGAACGGCCCGTCGACGTAGCTGGTCTTGCCGTCGTTGGCGACGATCTTCGTGCTCTGCTTGGTCGACGTCAGCTCGCCCATGTCCAGCATCACGCCGGCCTTGGTGATCTCCTCGTACAGGGCGCTCATCCGGGCGGCGAGCTCCGGCTTGACCTCGACAGGGGCGTTCTCGTCGTGGTGGACGATCGCGAGATAGCGCGGCATGGTGGTTCCTCCTGTGTCCGGTGGGCGGGGACGCTCCCCGCCTCTCACCCTGTTCGCCGAACGGGCCCGCCCCAGATCGACAACGCGGCCGAGATTTCTTCCGCCATTCTCCGCGGCACTACCGCCGCTGCGGCGGCGCGCAGGTGGACGCGCGGACGACGAGCTCCGGCGCCAGCCGCTCGGACTCCGGCTGCTCACCGGCGAGCATCTGCACGAGCAGCTCGGTGGCCCGGCTACCGATGTCGTACATCGGGGACCGCACGGTGGTCAGCGGTACCGGCAGCTCGGCGGCGAGCGGTACGTCGTTGAACCCGACGACGGCGACGTCCTGCCCCAACCAGAGCCCACGCTCGCGGGCGGAGCCGGCGGCTCCGATGGCGGCGAAGTCGTTCACCGCGAATATCGCGGTCGGCCGGTCCTGCTCGTTCAGCAGTTTCGCCGCCGCTTCGTGGCCGCCTGCGGTGTCGAACCGGGAGTGCAGCACCCGGTCGGTCGGGACGGGCAACCCGCAGTCACGGTAGTAGTCGGTGAACCCGGTGGTGCGGTCGATGCCGGTGCTTGCGTGCGGCTCGCCGGCGATCACGGCAACGTGCTCGTGTCCGAGCTCGCGCAGGTGCTCGGCCGCCAGCCGCCCGCCGAGGTAGTCGTCGCAGGTGACCGAGGTGTGGTCGCCGGCCCGGCGGCTGGCGAGCACGAACCTGGTCCCCCGGCCGGCGACCTCATCGAGGAAGCTCGCGTCGACGTGGGCGTCGCCGAAGATCAGCCCGTCCACCCGGCGGGCCAGCATCATCTCCGTACGTGCCCGCTGGGTGGCGGGGTCGTCGCGGGTGTTGGCGACGAAGGCGGACAGCCCGTACTGGGTCGCGGCCTCCTCGACGCCCTCGTAGATGGTGGCGAGCACGAGGTCGGTGAGCTTGGGGACCAGCACGCCGATGAGGTGGCTGCACCCGGTGCGCAGGCTGGTCGCATGCGGGTTGCTGCGGTAGCCCAGGTCGGCGGCGACCTGCCGGATCTGCTCGGCGGTGTCCGCGGAGGCGGCGCCGGTCTTCGCGTTCTCCGGGCCGTTCAGGACGCGCGAGACGGTCGAGACATCCAGGCCGAGCCGCTCGGCGATGACTCGCAGCGTGACCGGTCGACCCTGGCGTGGCACGCAGTCCTCTCTTCGGGCGGGCATTGACAACTCAGAAGATACTCGCCAGGATAACCCAAACGTTTGGGCCAAACGTTTGGGTTACTCGAAGGAGCCGGATGTCCCCCCACGACGGCGCCGACGCGCACCTGCCTGCTGTGCGCCGCGGCTACTTCGTCGGCCGCGCGCTCGCCGACCTGCACGCCAGCGGCGCGTCCTCGACCGAGCTGGTACGCCACTCGCTGGCCGCGATCGCCGAGCTCGACCCGGTGCTCAACGCGTTCGCAGCGGTCGACCAGGACGGTGCGACGGCCGCGGCACAGCAAGCGGACGAGGAGCGCGCGAGCGGGATCGACCGCGGGCCGCTGCACGGTATCCCGGTGGCGGTCAAGGACATCGTCGACGTCGCGAGCCTGCCCGCCACCATGGGCTCGGCGCACCTGGCGGACCGCGTCGCCACGACCGACGCCGAGTGCGTGCGGCGGCTGCGCGCCGCCGGCGCGGTCATCGTCGGCAAGACCACGACGCACCAGTTCGCCTTCGGTCCCACAGGGGACCGTTCGGCCACCGGCGCGACCCGCAACCCGCACGACCCCGGGCGGATGTCAGGTGGTTCGAGCAGCGGCAGCGCGTCGGCGGTCGCCGCCGGCATGGTCCCGGTCGCTCTCGGCACCGACACCGGCGGCTCAGTACGTATCCCGGCCGCGCTGTGCGGCGTGGTCGGGTTCAAGCCGGCGTACGGCACCGTGCCGACCGACGGGGTGTTCCCGGTCGCCGGCTCGCTCGACACCGTCGGAGTGCTGGCCGGCACCGCAGCCGACTGCCTGCACACCTGGCGCACGCTCGCCGGCCTGCCGCCGGGCCCAGCCGCGAACGCGCCGACGCCGACCCGGATCGCCTGGCTGCGACCGTTCAGCGACGTCGGCGTCGATCCCGCCGTACAACAGGTCGCACGCGAGGCACTCGGCCAGGTCGACGAGGTGACGTGGCCGGCGGCCACCGAGACGCGCGAGGCGTTCCTCGCGGTGCAGACGTACGAGGTGGCCGGGGTGCACGCCGACATGATGGCGAATAGCCCCGAGCTCTACGACCCCGAGGTGCTCGACCGGCTGCGCGGCGCGAGCCACACACCGGCGGCACGTCACGCCTGGGGAATCGAGCAACGGGACCGGTTGCGCGCCACAGTCCTCGAGCTGCTCGACGACCACCAGATACTCGCCCTGCCGACCGTGCCGATCGTCGCGCCGCAGCTGCAGCAACGCGAGGTCGACATCCTCGGCTCGACGGTCGGCACGCGGGACGCACTGCTCTCACTCACCTCACCGTGGAACCTGCTCGGCCTCCCGGCTGTCTCCGTGCCGACCGGTACGGTGGCCGGCCTGCCGGTCGGCACCCAGCTCATCGCGCGCGCCGACGCGGCGGAGCTGCTGCTGTCCGCCGCCGACGACCTCCGGATGACACAGGGAGCGGCATGAACACCACCCAGACCTACATGGCGATTGGTCTCGTCCTCTTCCTCGTCGTCATGTTGACCCTCGGCTATCTGGGTTACAAGAAGACCACCAACATGGCGGACTTCGCGATCGCCGGCGCGAAGATGGGCCCGGTCGTCCTCGGGCTCGCGTTCGCGGCAACGTTCTTCAGCGCCGCAACCTTCGTCGGCTACACCGGATGGGCGTACGGCTGGGGGCTGTCCTCGCTCTGGATCTTCCTGACGCTCATCCTCGCCTCGCCGCTCGGCCTGATCGTCGTCGCCAAACGCGCGCGGAGCAGGAACGTCGCGCAGAAGTCGCTCTCCCTGCCGGACTGGCTGGGGGACCGGTACGGCAGCGACTTCGTCCGGGTGGTGGTCGCCGTCGCCACGCTGTTCAACCTGTTCTACATCGCGGCGCAGTTCAGCGCCGGCGCGCTGATCTTCCAGCAGCTGTTGGGCATGCCCTACAAGGTCGGGCTCGTCATCATCGCCGTGATCGTCGTCGGTTACACCGTCGGCGGTGGCTCGTTCGCCGACATCTACACCGACGCCTTCCAGGCCGTCCTCATGGCGGTCGTCGGCGTCCTGGTCTTCGCCTCCGGCTTCTGGGTGTTCAACGGCGGCTTCGGTGACGTGATGGAGACCGTCTCCGCCAAGCTCGCCGAGCAGGGCCCGGAGATGGTCTCCACGGTCAACCCGGACTCGGGCATCTTCTACTCCGTCCCGGCCATCATCGGTGCGTTCATCATCCAGTTCGCGTTCGCGTCGCAGCCGCAGCTGTTCAACAAGGTGCTCGCGCTGAAGGAACCGCGCGACATGGCGAAGATGATCGGCGTCTACGTCGCCGCGGCCGTGACCTTCCTGCTCGTCATCTTCGGCGGCCTGTACGCGGCCGCGACCGTTCCCGGTCTGGACAACCCGGACAGCGCAATCTTCGAGTACGTCCAGGCCGCGTTCCCGCCCATCATGGTCGCCCTGTTCGGCGTCACCGTGCTCGCGGCGGCCATGTCCACCAGCGACGGCATCTTCGTCGTCATCTCGACGTCGATCGCCAACGACATCTACCGCAAGTTCCTCGTCGGCAGGGGGCACCTGGCGACCCCCGCGTCCGACGCGGACCGGATGGCATTGCGGATCGGCCGGATCGTGACGTTGCTGACCGGCGTGATCGCGACGCTGATGGTGCTCGACCCGCCGGAGTTCATCGGCAGCTTCATCTGGATCGGCATCTCCGGTGTCGCCTCGGCGACGCTCGGCCCGATCATCGTCGGGCTGTTCTGGCCGCGCCGGGCGAGTGCCACCGCAGCCAAGATCTCCGTCGTCGCCGGCCTCGCGTCGTACTTGACGATCCACCTCGCCGAGGTGGAGGAGAGCACCCTCGCCGCCGGCGCCTGGGCGGTCTGCATCGGCGTCGCAGCGATGGTGCTGGCCAGCATCGCGTTCCCGAACCGGAGAGGGGACGAGGACAGCGCCGTGCAGACCGTGACGGAACCGGTGGAGTGAACCGTGTGGATCAACGCAATGCTCACCATCTGGGCGTGGGGGACCATCTTCGCCCTGCTGCTCATCGCCTTCAGCCTCTGGAAGTGGTACCGCCCCCGCCCCGACGACCAGGAAGACGACAACGGCTAGTGGCGTGACCCCGTCCAGCCGATCTCGCCTCGATAACGGCGGGCCGTCAGCAGGCCATCCCGCGGACGGCTCCGCTATCCTTCAGCACAGACCAGACGTCGACGACGGCGTACTCGGTCTTCGGCCCTTTCGGGCAAGTCGGGGATTCGCGACGGGGATGGACATGCGTGACGACGCCGCAAACGCGCGGTATTTCGTAGCTGCCGTCATGGTGCTCTCCGCGCTGCTGACGCTCACCTACATCGACGTCGGTTGGAGCAGCGGCCCGGCGACCCGTGAGGTGGCTGCGACACATACGCCGACACCTACGGCGCCAAAGGCACGTGTCAACATCGAGCCGGCCGACCAGACGCGCAAGGTGCGCCCGGACGGCCGGGTCGTCATCCGCGCCACGGGCGGGCGGCTCACCGCCGTCTCGGTCGAGTCGAAGAACGGTCGCGAGCTCGAGGGCAGCTACAACGCGGACCGCACCACCTGGACGTCCAGGTGGTCGATGAAGCCGTCCATGAAGTACGTCGCCAACGCGGTCGCCGCCAACCGGGACCACGAGGCCACGAGCGCGAGCTCGACGTTCCGCACGCTGACGCCGCCGTCCACGTTCACCGCGTTCTCGTACTCGAGCGGCATCGCGCCGAGCGGCTCGACCGTCGGCGTCGGCTTCCCGCTCATCCTCAACTTCACCGCACCGATCACCAACAAGACGGCCGTGGAGCGCGCGCTCGACGTCGACATGTCGAAGCCGGTCGAGGGTGCCTGGCACTGGACCAGTGACACCGAGGTGGTCTACCGACCGAAGCACTACTGGCCCGCCCACCAGAAGATCCGGCTGAAGGCGCACCTGGCCGGCGTCAAGGCGGGCAAGGGGCTTTACGGGGCGAAGAACTACTCCGCCAGGTACAAGGTCGGCGAGCGCGTCATCGTCAAGGGGAGCGCGAAGACGCACCACATGACCGTGTACGAGAATGGCAAGAAGGTGAACCGCTGGCCGGTGAGCATGGGCCAGGGCGGGGTGTGGAAGTACTACACGACCTCGGGCGTCCACCTGACGATGGGCAAGTCCAACCCGGAGCGGATGATCTCGCCCGGCATCGAGAAGGGCGAACCCGGCTACTACGACGAAGTGGTCTACTTCGCCGTCCGCATCTCCAACAGCGGCGAGTACATCCACTCCATGCCGAGCACCGTCTGGGCACAGGGCCGCCAGAACGTCAGCCACGGCTGCATCAACTCCCCGCCGGCGAAGGCCGAGTGGTTCTACAACTACACACACCCCGGCGACGTCGTCATCCTCAAAGGCACCCCGCGCAAACTGGAGTGGAACAACGGCTGGGGCTACTGGCAGAAGTCCTGGAAGTCGTGGGTAGCCGGCAGCGCCCTGAACAAACCAGCCACCCCGTAGCGACTCCTCTTCCGGTCAGGCGCGACGCAACGGACGTCCTGCGGTCTCTTTGCTGAGCAGCGCGGAGACCAGCGCCAGCACGGCGACCGCCCCCAGGTACCAGGTGGGCGACAGCTCGTTGCGGTGCGCGACACGAGGAACGCGGCGATGAACGGGGTCGTACCACCCAGTGCCGCGACGAAGATGTTGTAGCCGAGGGAGAACGAACTGACCCGCCTCTCGGTGGGAAACAGCTCCGCCATGAAGGCGAACGGCGCGCCCGTAGATGCCGAATATCGCACCGAGGATCGCCTTGGCCAGCTCCCCGCTGAGCATCAACGAGAACGCCGGGTAGGAGAGCAGCAGATAGCCCACGCAGGCAGCGATCGTGACCTTGCGCCGGCCGATGCGGTCGGACAGGTAGCCGGTCAGCGGCAACACCGCGATCGCGACCACGAGGGCCGTCATGGTGGCGACGAACGCGCCTGCAGACCCGACGGCCTCCTTCTCCGCGAGGTAGCTGGGGATGTACGTGAGGACCATGTAGAAGCCGACTCCGTGCATCGCGCCGATCAGGCCACAGCGGATGATCGGACGCCACTCGGTGCGAAGCGCTCCGCGCAGCGGTGCCTGCTCGACCGCGCCTTCCGCGTCCAGCGCCTTGAAGTGCGGCGTGTCCTCCAGCTTGAGGCGTAGGTAGAGCCCGATGACGCCGATCGGCCCGGCGATGAGGAACGGCAGTCGCCAGCCCCAGCTCTCCATCGCGGCATCGCTGAGCACGAGGTACTCGACCGTCACGATGCTCGAACCGAGCAGCGCACCGAGGAACGCAGAGACGTTGCCGAAGCTGGTGAAGAAGCCGCGCCGGTGTTCGGGCGCGTACTCGGTCAGGAAAGTGTACGCGTTGCCGGTCTCGCCGCCCGCGGAGAAGCCCTGCGCCGTACGTAACAACACCAGCAGGATCGGGGCGAGCACGCCGACGGTTGCGTGCGTAGGGAGCAACCCGATCAGCAGCGTCGCACCCGAGATCAGCAGCACGACGAGGGCGAGGGTCCGCTGCCGCCCGATCCGGTCGCCCAGGGAGCCGAAGAACAACGCACCAAGCAAGCGTACCGCGAAGGTGAGACCGAAAACGGCGAACGACGCGAGCTGCGCGACGTCGGCCCAGAGCCATCGGTCTTCCGCGGGAGGCGCTGATGTACGCAGCACTCTGGCGCGCGTTACCAGGTCCACGGCCGGTGAAGGTCGTCATCCTCGTCGTGCTCGCCGACGCAGTGGTCTTTGCGTGCGTCGAGTGGGTGTTCCCCTGGCTGTCTGACGTCCTACCGCTCGACGACGGTACCGTCGAGTAACGCACGACGGTTGCCCAACACAGCGTGAGCACTGGAGCTGGTCCGTACACTCGGATGCGATTCGGTTGGGCTTTGGCGAACTGCTGTCTATGATTCTGCGGTGCCTACCCTGACCGGGTGGGCTGAGTCCGCTGCAAACTTGCTCAGCTGTTACGGGTGACCTCGGTGACAGAACAGGCTTCGCCTTCCCATCCGCTATCCGCCACGACGTCGGACGAGGTTTCGTTCCAGCCGCCAAGCTGCGACGGCCTGCTGTGGTACCACAGCCACGGCGAAGCCGTGATCGCTGCCCGCAGCCACGGTGACCGGCGCACGCTCTACCGGGTCTGGTACTGCCAGGAAGGCAGCCACTGGCACGCGGCTCCGCGCACCGTCGAGACCAACCAGGTCATCGACGGTCACCTGCCGCCGGCCTAGGCCGCGCTCCTACCCTGGGGATATGGCAGAGTCCCTTGCCCGTCTCCGTCGACTGGTCTTCGAGCGACACAGCAATCCGTGGAGCGCCTGGAGCCGGCTGCTGACCACGCCGCTGATCCTGGTGCCCTTCTGGACGCGCCGCCCGAGCCACTTCGCCGCAGTCGTCGGGTGGATGACGCTGAACGCCGTGGTGTTCCCCGCACCGGCGGACGACAGCAACTGGGCGACCCGAGCCATGCTCGGTGAGGAACAATGGCTCGAAGCCGGGCAGCTGGACCGGGTGGCGGCGGTGAACGCCGTCGCATCCGTCCTGCTCACCGGCAGTGTCATAGCTGCCTGGAAGCACCGCTTGGTGCCGGCCGCAGCGCTGACGGCCGGGATGATCGGCCTCACGCTCTACCAGTGGCAGCTGATGGCGGAGAGCTACGACCCGTCCTGACCGCTGCCCGCGGCCAGGACTGGTTCGCAGGTCAGGACACCCGCAGTGAGCTGGCCCTGTTGTAGAACCCGTTACCGAGCCGACTGAGCCGCGGGTGCTCGTGGATCCACGTAGTGCTGCCCTTGCCGAAGTCGGGGTTGAGCTTGTGGCCGTCGTACAGCTTGACGTCGCACTTGGCGTTCCTGCTGGCGGCACTGAAGCTGGTGTCGACCGAGCTGATGCGGTTGTCGAAGTACGTGCCGTGCCAGATGTTCCAGCTGTACTCCTTGTCGTAGCGCGACGTGCACCTCTGCTTGCCCTTGGGCAGGTGCAGCCGGAGATAGTAGCCCTTGTACTCGGGGTGCTGGTAGAGCTTGGCGACCGCCGGTCCCTTGACGGCGTTCGGCTCGCAGTTCGCACCGCCGCCAGGCTTCAGTACGCACTGCAGGCCGATCTCCGCTCGCGGTTCCGCGCTGCTCCCGCCGGCGCGGCCTGCGCGGGCGCCGCGGTGATGAGCGCGACTGCGACGGCGATGGCTGGTACTGCGATACGTCTCACGATGAGCTTGATGTGTGCTGACATGACTGGAGGGAAGGTCCTTTCTGGTCAGGAAACTCGGAACGAGCTGGCCCTGTTGTCGAACCCGTCACCGAGCCGACTGAGCCGCGGGTGCTCGTGGATCCACGTGGTGCTGCCCTTGCGGCCGGCGTGGAGGTGATGACCGTCGTACAGCTTGACGTCGCACTTGGCGCGGCGGCTGGCGCGGTCGAACGCGGTGTCGACCGAGCTGATCCGGTTGTCCCAGAACGTGCCGTGCGGGATGTTGGCGTGATACTCGTCGTCGTAGGCCGACGTGCACTTCGCCTCAAGACTCGGCAGCAGGTACTCGTGCATCTTGCCCTTGTAGTTCGGGTGTTGGTAGAAACGCGCCACCGCCGTGTAGTCCGCCGCGCGCAGCCGGCCTGGCTTGCACTCCGCGCCGCCGCCGCGTTTCAGCACGCAGGTGACGACCCGCTTCTCACTGCTGACGTCGGCGTGTGCCGGCATGGCGACGCCGAGCAACGCCATGCTGCTGGCGGCCGCCGCGATGCCGGTGAGCACCGACCTGGTTACGGACACGACTGCATCTGCCCCTTCGTAGGTGATCGGACGAGTCATGCCTATGCGGCGGCGACGTTGTTCGACACCCCGGCAGCCGCCGAACAACCGTGTACGTCGTGGCCTGTTCCGGCCACGGCGGCCTAGAGTCGACAACCAGCGAAGGAGGTGTGCGGATGGAGGTACTCAGCAGCCGGGTGTTGATCCGCCCGGCCGACCCGCAGCGCAGCCGCACGTTCTACCGCGACGTGCTCGGCCTCGCCGTCTACCGCGAGTTCGGGCCGGCCAGTGATCCGGGTGTGGTGTTCTTCCTCGGCCAGGGTTTCCTCGAGGTGTCCGGCAGCGGCAGCCAGCCGACCGAGCGCGACGACGTCGCGTTGTGGCTGCAGGTACGGGACGTCGAGGCAGAACACCGACGACTGCGGACGGCGGGCGCCGATGTCATCCGGCCGCCGCAGCGAGAACCCTGGGGACTGGTCGAGATGTGGCTGGCAGATCCGGACGGTATTCGCATCGTCCTCGTCGAGATACCGGCCGACCATCCGTTACGCCGCGACCAACGATGAAGGGGCGGTCGCTGCCGCGACCGCCCCTTCGAATGACCTCGTATGCGTTACGGAATCTGCTCGCCGGTCGTCTGCGGCATCTCCTGCGTACGCGGTGCGGAACCTTCGGACAGCTCGCGCTCGGCGCGGTTCAGCCAGTTGTCCCAACGGCTCTGCATCGGCCGGATGAGTCCGCCACCGACGCCGACCACGAGGATCCCACCGATGGTCGCCAGTACGGCGACGAGCACGGGAGTCGTCACCGCGAGACCGATACCGAGCTGGTTCACCGCAGCGATGACGCCGAGTGCCACCACGAACGCGAACACGATCGTGCCGACCATCGGACCGAACGGCCGGCCGGCCAACGCGGACCGGATCAGGTCGCGCAACACCCCGGCGACGGCCGCGGCCACGACGATGAGAACGACCGCGATGGCGATCCTCGGCAGGTAGGCGATCACCTGGTTGAGCAGTCCGCTCACCGGGTTGTTCGTGCCGAAGACGCTGAACGCCCACTGGAGCGCGATCAGCAGGATGAAGTAGTACACGATCTTCACGATGATGCCGGCCGGGTCTACGGCCGAGTTCCTCGCCAGGTTCCCCAGTCCTGCCTTGTCGAGCAGCCTGCCGAAGCCCAGGCGTTTCAGCAGCGCACCTAGCGCTTTGGAAACACCCTTCGCGATCAGCCAACCGATGAACAGGATGACCAAGAACCCGATGAGCTTGGGTACAAAGACCGCGATGGCCGACCAAGCATCACCAAGACCTTGGATCAAGGTGTCCATTATGGAGCCCCCCTCCGTCCCTGCTTCGTGCGGGATTATCGATCCGCGATCATCCCACTACCCACAGTGGCGATACAAGCACATCCCTTCACGTTGGCCGGCGCGTCCTGGTATAGGGTCGTCAGGGTCCGATGTCGATGCCGACCTTTATCGTGCGGTCGCCATCGTTTCTGGCCAATGCCATCGCCTCGGCTATCCGTTCCAGCGGGTAACTGGGCTCGCCGCAGTAGTCGACCTCGTAGGTGCCGTCGTTGATACCGGCCAGCGCCTCGCGGAACGAGACCAGGCCGGGTTCCGCCTGGGCACCGGAAATCCAGGCGATAGTCGCCGCCTTGCGGAACGCCGTGAACGACGGGTACGGCGCGTCACCGTCGCGCTCGGGGAAGCCGAAACAGCCGACGGTGCCGTGGTCGGCGACCGCCTCGACGGCCTCCGCCCGCAGCTTGTCGAAGCCCGCTGCCTCGATGACGAGGTCGGCTCCTCGACCGGCGGACGCGTCGCCGATGGCTTCCGCGACGCTCTCGCCTGGCGCATGCACCACGACGTCGGCACCCAACCGCTTCGCCACTCGCAGGCGCTCAGGGATCAGGTCGGAGACCAGCACCTGCTCGAACCCGAGCCGGCGGACCTGCTGGAGGAAGAACAGGCCGGCCGAGCCCATGCCGAGGATCGCGGCCACCTTGCCGGTACCCACCTTGTCCGCCGGCCAGAACCTGCGCATCGCGAAGATGGTGGTGCCGAGCTGCTGGGCCATCAACAACCTGCGCTCGTCACCGTCCGGCAGGGCCACCAGATGCAGGTCGTCGACGAGCTGGTACTCCGCAAAGCAGGCGCCGAAGTCACCGGGCGGCACGGTGAGCACCCGTTGTCCGGTAGCGAAGTTCGGCGACCTGCTCTCGACGACCTCGCCGATGCCCTCGTGACCGGGATATCCGGATCTGCCGATCGCGTCCGCGCAGTGGAAACCGTCGTACGCCATATGCAGGTCGGAGCCACAGATGGAGGCCCGGCGCATCCGCACGAGCACTTCACCGGCAGCGGGCTCAGGGATCGGGAAGTCATCGATCTCGATCCGGCCTTGGGCAGCAAGATAACCAGCACGCAAGTCGAACTCCTTCTACATCGAGACGCCGAGCAACCCGCGGGTGATCTGGAACCCCACGTTGCCGCTGGTCAATGTGCGCGGTGCGCGTTCACCGGACGCCAACGCAGCCACCACGCCGAGCAGGTCGAGCGCCTGCCGATCCGCATCGCCGCGCAGCACCCCGTCGAGATCCTGGCCGTACGTCTCGTCCGTCCACGGATCGGCGGTGACCTGGGCGACGGGTAGCAGCGGCTGGCCGGACACGGTACCGCCTGCCACGTGCGTCAGCAGCAGCTGCGCACCGGTGGCACCGAGCCCGCTACCGGTCTCCGTCCAGTCGGTCGTCGGCGTACGCATCACATGCCAGCCGGGCGCGGCGGGACGTTGCCCGTGCGCCAGGGTCGCCGACACCTGGTCGGTGGAGCCGAACGCGTGCCGGCGGAAGTCCGCGTCGGCAAGCAGCTTGCCCGCCGAGGTGAGCACGACGGTGCCGCCGCTGGCAACGATCCAACTGCCGACCGTCGCGAGCGCGACCGCCGTGTCCTGCCGCATCGGGCCGCGGGCCTCCAACGCGACGCTGAGGTCACCGAGGCCCGCCGGCATCCGCGCCGGCGCGTCGAGCGCGCCTGCGGTCGCCTCGAACCAGTCCCGCACCTTCGCGGTGACCGCGTCGATCCCGCCGTCGAGCTGGATGCTCGCCCAGCCGAAGCTCGTCGGGTCGACGCCCTGCTCGACCAGGCGGCTGCGGAAGTAGTCGTTGTGCGTCTTCTCGCAACCGTGTTCGAGCAACAACGCCATCCGCACGCTCGGGTGGGTGAGGTAGCCGGTCATGACGCGCGCGTACGTGTGCTCCGCGGACCCGCTCGCGACACCACACCCTTCGGTGTGCGCGAGGCTCACCGCCCTGCTCACCTGCTGCCGGTACCAGTTCTGCCGGTTCGCGAGGTCGGCGAGCCGCAGGCCGATCTGGCCCGAGCAGAGGCTCGTGGGCAGGACGAGCGCGAGTTGTTCCGGCGCACGGGAACCCTCCGCCGCGTACATGATGAACGACGGCGCGGGCGGGTCGTGCGGCATCGGCACCTGCAACGGCTTGCCGTCGAGCTCGGTGTCCATCTCGTCGTCGGTCGACGGCGCGCGCCCGATGCTGACGGAGACCGCCTGCCGCGGCTCGGTCTGCTGCCAGTTCCGCCAGATCGACACCTGGCTGTGCCCGGCCCGCTCGCCGGCGGACCTCGCGCCAGATGCGGTGGCCAGCGTCAGGTCGAACGTCTCCGCGGTGAGCTCGGCCATCGACGTGCCGGTGAGGTACCGGCCCGCGTCGACGTCCATCTCGTGCCGCAGCAGCTCGTACCTGGGTGTCGTGGTGACGAACTTCAGCGTGGGCACGAACGGGAAGTTGGTGATCGACCCGTTGCCCGTGGTGAAGAAGATCATCGTGCAGCCGGACGCGACCTCGCCGGCCACGGACTCCAGGTCGTTGCCGGGACTGTCCATGAAGACGAACCCGGGGCCAGGCAACGGTTCCGCGTAGTCGACCACGCGGTCGAGGCGCAGCTGCCGGTCGCGCTTGCGCGCGGCGCCCACCGACTTCAGCACGATGTTGTACAGCCCCCGGTAGATGTTGCCGCCTGACGGGTTGCCCTCCGCGGTGTGCCCGTGCCAGCTTGCCCGCTCCTTGAACGACTCCACCGTACGGAGGAACCTGCGTGCAACCTCGACGTCGCGGACGTTCTCCAGCACGTAGCCTTCTGCGCCGATCAGCTCGTCCGTCTCGGCCAGCACGGCCGCGCCACCGTGCCTGATCACCTCGCGTGCCACGGCACCGGCCAGCGGGTTGGCGGTGATGCCGGAGAACGCGTCAGAACCGCCGCACTGCAGCGCGATCTTAAGGTCGGACAACGGTTGTTCGGTGCGTTCCTGCGCGGCAAGCGCAGGCAGCCACGCCTCGACGTGCTCGGCGGCCGCAGCCAGGTCACCACTGAAACTGCCTGCCCGGGTGAAGAACGCATGCGGCACGGCGATCTCCGGATACCCGTGCGCCGCCATGAACGCCGTGACGTCGCTGCCGGTGATCGCCGCTCCCGGCTCGTCGACGACGAGCACCGCGCCGACGTTGGGGTGCACGAGGAAACCGGCCAGCGCCCGCAGCACGAAGTCGGCGTTGTTGGGAGTGGTGTCCTCGCCGCCCTCGGTGTGCGCCACCGGCACCACACCGTCGCAGCCGCCGGTGGCACGACCGGCGAACCGCCGCGCGAGCTCGGTGACGAACGGCCCGGTACGCGAGGTCGTGCCGACCACGACCGCGTGGTTCCGCGTGCCAGCGGGGCCGGCGGCTCGCGGGTAGCCGAGGAAGGTGGCCGGCTGCTCGACCGGGTCGACCTGCCGGCCGATCACCAGCTGGGACTCGTCCAGCCGGAACGGGTCGAGCGGCCGGTTCACGGCGGTCGGCTGGTCCGGCAGCTGCTCGACGCCGCGCGTGCGCAACGCCTGCAGCGTGGTCTCGGTGCACACGTAGTCACCGGCGGCCAGGTCGCCTGAGGCGTACGCGAACGGCGTCGACCAGGAGAGCAGCGGCTCGCCGTCGGCGATCGGCTGCACGACGATGCGGTGTCCCTCGAGCACCTGGTGGGCAACGGTGATCCGCGGGCCGTCGCGGTCGAGCACGGTGCCCGCGGGCAGGTCGGCGGAGACGATGGCGACGTTGTCGCCCGGCTCGGGAAGGACGGCGACGGTGTCGAACTCGACTGCGGTCATGCTCTCCTTACTGTTGCGCTCACGACCATCCGGTGATGCGGCCGTCCGGGCCGAACGCGAGTGGGCTCGGCTCGCCGGTGATGGTCAGCCGGTCGTTCGCCAGCACCTCGTCGCGGAGCGCCTCGCTGACCAGCAGGTCTTCCAGGTCCAGTGTGCTACGCATCCGCACCACCCGGGCCTGGGCCGTGTCCGGGCGGCCGCAGGTGAGGATCGCGGCGGCCACGGCGTCCCTGTCGGTGGGCAGCGTGATCGGTAGCTGCGCCCGCTGCGGGCCGCCGAGCCCGGACGTCATGGCGTTGACGTACGTCGCACGCAGGTCGACCTTCGCCATCAGCCGGAACGGGACGAAGTCCGCGAGGCCGACTCCGACGGAGTTGCCGTGGGACTCGTCGGTGAGGTCGAGGACGGCGATGTTGCGGATGTTCGGCCCCTCGAACTCGGGGCTGCCGCGGATCATCATCCGGCCGATCACGTTCGTGTCCATGCCCGAACCCGACACGTTCTTGCCCATCGCGTCCACCACGGCGACGTCGATGTCGTCGAACGGCAACCGCCCCATCAGCTGCTTCGCCTCGAGCAGCAGCTGCGCCTCGCCAGGTCCCGCGATATCGGCCGGCTCCAGGAGCTCGATCCTCGCCGCCCGGTCGTGGGCGTTCTCGAGTATCGCCAGGCCGCCGAGCACCTTCCCGGTGTCGACGAGGTGCCGCGCGACCCGCGGGATCCAGGTGCCCAGGTTCGCCGGCCCGAACCGGTGGACGCCCTCGGCTCCGCGTTGCTTGCCGAGTCCGATCGCGACGATCTTGCCCACGCCGCTCTCCAGCTCGCCGGAGAAGTCGGTGTGCGCCTTCACCCGGTTGACGGCGAGGATGCCGTCCGCCTCGGCAGCGTAGGCGTCCAGATGGACCTCGGGCCCACCGGGCACCTGGCCGACCCGCGCCGTGTCCATCGTCGCGCGGATCGGCATGCCCACGCTCTGCTCGGTCATGCCGAGCTCGCCGAGCAGCTCCACCTGCCCCTCAGGGGTCGCACCGCCGTGCGACCCCATCGCAGGCACCACGAACGGTTCAGCGCCGACCGACCGCAGCCACTCGCCGGCCGCGCGTACGACGGCCGGCTTGTCCGCGATGCCGCGGCTGCCCGCGGTGATCGCGACCGACATACCGGCGGTGACCCGTGCGCGTAACGGCTCGAGCGCCGCCCGCGTCGCGGCGGCGACATCGGCCACCTGTGGGGCGTCGACCTTCTGCTGCACCGGCAGCATCGCCGGGAACGCCACGTCGTACGAGAGATCGCCGACCGCCTCGAAGGGGCCGAGCCCAGCTGCTGCCTTATCCATCTGACCTCCCCGTCAGCCGAGCTCGAGGCCGAACACGCTCAACACGCTGTAGACGCCGAGTGCGGCAATTGCGACGCTACTAATTGTCAGTGCGATCGTGAACCACCTGGTGCCGTGCAGTCTCGCGTCGGTCTCCTTGTTGCGCAGATACCAGACCGCGATCACGACCGCCACGAGGAAGATGCCGGTCATCACGCCGCCGATCTGGACCATCAGCACCGGCTCCTGGATATAGAGGAACGCCGCAGCCCACAGCACCGGCAAGATGACGGTGAAGATGCGCACCGACCGCCTGCGGGCCACCACGTTCTGCCAGTCGAACACGCCCAGGGTGGACAGCAGGTTGGAGTACATCCGGGACCAGCTGGGAATGGCCGCCCACATCGTCGAGCCGAGCACCGCGATCGCGCCGATCAGGAAGAGGACGTTCGCCCAGTCGCCGAGCGTGCCGGTGTAGATCCTCGACAGGGTGGTGATCATCTCGTTGCCCTCGGGCACCAGACCCTGCGGCTTGAGCACGGCCGCGCCCATCAGGTAGAAGGCCAGCGTGCCGAACGTGTAGATCAGCCAGGACACCAATGCGTCCTTCTTCATGACCTTGATCCAGCCGTTGGCGCGACGCCGCCACTCCTCGGACCCGTCGTTGGGGCCGGTCCACCGCGCGTAGCCCTTCTCCACGCACCAGTAGGTGTAGAACGTGATCTCGTCCGCACCCACACCGGTGATGCCGAACATGGCGACGGCGGCGCCGATCGTGCCGGCGGGGATGAGGAACTTCAGGCCGCCGCCGATGTCGCCGGCGCTGTAGGCGAACTCGGTCACCGGCAACCCGACCGCGATGAAGATGGTCAGCAGCGAGAACAGCACCACCAGGGCGACGGCGCCGCGCTCGATCAGCTTGTACTTGCTGGAGTACAGCATGGCGATGCTGAGGACCATGACGATGATCGTCCATATCGTCAGCGACGTCTGCCCGAGTGGCGCGCTACCCAGCGGCATTAACACGCTCAGCGCGACGGCGACGCCGCCGATGATGCCGCCGAGCTGCAACAACTTGCTGAGTGCCAGCACGATCCAGAGGACGTTGACCCAGCCGATCCGGCCGAACTTCGGTGGCACCCGGCCGTACCCGGTGAGCGCCGGTTCGCCGGTGACGATCGTCCACCTGGCCAGCTCGATCTGCACCGCGACTTTCACCAACGTGCTGACGATCACCAGCCAGAGCAGCACGAACCCGGCCTGTGCGCCCAGCGTGGTGGTGGCGATCAGCTCGCCCGACCCCACGATGGAGGCGCTGAGGATCATGCCGGGACCGAGATACCTGAGGCTGTTCTTCCAGCCGACGGGGGGTTCTTTTATGCCTTCGGCGGTGAGGAGGTACGGGTCCGCCGGAGTCGCTTCGGTGGTGGCCATGAGGCTCCTTTGCCTGGCGCCATGAACCGACGACACGGCCGTGCCGAGGTTGCGGGGGACAGCTGCCAAAAGCGCATCGACGCTGGTCGCCGACTCCGATCGCCGGCCAGCCCAGCGGTACTAGCGACGGGAACGCCTCGATGCACATGAGATGTGCCGTCCAGTATTACCGCTGGATCACCGGTCAGGATAGATCTTGACCTCTACCCGCAACACGTGTTGACCGTGCGCTACTCGTACGCCTGGGCAAGGGCGCGGTCGAAGTCCGCGAGAACGTCCGATGCGTCCTCGATGCCTACGGACACCCTGACGGCGCCGTCGCGTACCCCCATCTGCTGACGTTGTTCCGGCGAGATGTCCAGGAACGCCATGGTGGCAGGCACCTGCGCGGTCGTACGCAGTCCGCCGAGGCTGGCGGCGAAGCTGGCCAGGCGCAGTGCCTTGAGCACGGTGACTGCCGCCCGCTCGTCGGCGACGGCGAAGGTGAGCATCGCGCCGTAGTTGCGCAGCTGCTCGGACGCGACGCCGTGCTGCGGGTGCGACGGCAACCCCGGGTACCACACCGCCTCCACCGCGGGGTGTTCCTCCAGATGCCGGGCCAGCGTCATGGCGTTCGCCGACTGCCGGTCCACGCGCAGCCCCAGGGTCTGGAGGCCGCGCAGCAGCAGCCAGGCGTTGAACGGCGACAGCGCACCGCCGAGCTTGTTCAGCGTGTTCCACCGAACGTCTTCCAGCCAGTCCTGCGGGAGCAGGTCCGAGCGCATCGTGATCACCCCGCCGACGGCGTCGTTGTGTCCACCGATGAACTTCGTGGCGCTCTCCACCACGACGTCCACGCCGAACGCATGCGGCTGGCAGACCGCGGGGCTGGCGAACGTGTTGTCGCAGACCAGCGGGATGCCGCGCTCGTGCGCGATCTCGGCGAGCGGCGGGATCGGGGTGACCTTCATCGTCGGGTTGGCGACCGTCTCGAAGTAGACGAGCTTCGTCCGCGGCGTGATCGCCTTGGTCACCGCGAGCGGGTCGGCGGTGTCGACGAACGTCACGTCGATGTCGTAGTCCGTGATGCGATGGTCGAAGAACTCGTGCGTGCTGCTGTACGTCGTCCAGTCCGCGACCAGGTGGTCACCCGACTTCAGCAGGCCGAAGAGCGCGTGCGACACCGCGGCCATGCCCGACGCCGTCGCGAGGCAGGAGTCGGCACCCGCTGCCTTCGCCACCTGCTCCTCGAGCTTGTACTCGGTCGGGTTGCCGCAGCGGCTGTAGATGTTCACATCCCGACGCTCACCCGCAACGATCTTGTCGTAGATGTCGTCCGCGTACTGGTAGTTGGCCGACATGTAGATCGGGTAGCTGATCGACTGCGACGCCGGCTCAGGCGCGTAGTAGACGAGCTTGCTGTCGAAGGCGAGGTCCGATGGCTCCACGAGGAGCGACGCTAGTCCGGTGCCAGGCAATGGGTCAAGCGCTTGACTAGTGCCGGTCGCTCGTCCAGGGTGACTGGCGAGGAGGTGCGGACGATGCCGGTAAGGGAACTCGACGCTGTGGGCGAGGAAGCGCTCTACCAGCAGTTGCGCAGGTTCTGGCATCCGGTGTTGTTCGCCGACGAGCTCGGCACCGCACCCGCGCGCGTGACGCTGCTCGACGAGGCCGTAGTCGTCGTGCGGATGGCCGCCGGCGTGGCCGCGTTCCGCGACCTGTGCGTGCATCGAGGCACGGCACTCTCGCTCGGCAAGGTCGTCGACGACGAACTGGTGTGCCCGTACCACGGCTGGACCTACGACGCCGGCGGTGTCTGCACCAGGATCCCCGCGCGGCACGGCGACAACATCCCGCGCCGCGCCAGGCTCGTGCGCCACCAGGCTCGGGAGGCGCCGGCATGATCTGGGTCTGCCTCGACGACGAGCCCGCACTACCGCTGCCGGAGTTCCCGGAAGCCGACGACGAGACGTACCGCTTGGTAAAGATCCCCACCTACGACTGGCACTGCAGCGCGGCCCGGCGGGTGGAGAACTTCGTCGACTTCTCGCACTTCCCGTTCGTGCACGAGGGCATCCTCGGGTCACCGGACCGGCCGGAGATCCCCGACCACGAGGTGGTGCGCGACGGCTGGACACTGCGGTTCGCGCTGGGACTAGAGGAGCCGGCCAACCCGGTGAAGGGCGACCCTGCGGACGCCGTGACCATCCAGCGCGACCCGACGTCGTACGTGCTGACGGCACCGTTCTCCGTGTACCTCAACCAAGCCCTGCCCGACGGCAGGCACTTCGTGCTGTTCGTGGCCTCGTGCCCGGTCGGCAGGAAGGAGACGCGCTCGTTCAGCATGTGCGCGCGCAACTACGACCTCGACCCGGCCAACGACGCCGAGTACGTCTCCTTCCAGGAGGTCGTGCTCGAACAGGACCGAGTGGTGGTGGAGTCACAGCGGCCGGAGGAGCTCCCGATCGACCTCAGCGCCGAGCTACACATCCGCGGCGTCGACCGTGTCTCCATCGACTACCGGCGGCTGCTCGGGGAGATCGCCGCCGGCGCGATCCCGTCCTAGGCACGCTTCGCGCGCCTGCCCTTCTTCGGCCCGGTCGTGCCGCGCACCTGCAGCTCGCACGACAGCCGGACGTGTGTCTCCTCCGGCCGGCGTCCGTCCATCAGCTCGCGCAACAACGCCGCCGACCGCAGGCCGAGCTCGTAGCCGGACAGGGTGATCGTGGTGAGCCCGCCAGGGGCGAGGATCTTGGAGAACGGCAGGTCGTCGAAGGCCGCCACGGACAGCTCACCGGGCACCGCAATGCCGAGCTCCTGCGCCGCATCCACCACCCCGTAGGCCTGGATGTCCGTGGCGCAGACGACACAGCTGACCCCGTCGGCGCGCCACTGCGGCCAGCGTTGCCTGAACTCCGCCGCCGCCTCCTCGACCGTGGTGGCGGACCTGGTGGTCGACAGCGTGACGGGGTCCTCGGTGAGACCGCGCATGCGCCGCAACAGGAGCTGCCTGCGGGTCTGGAACGTCGGCCCCTGGCGAGCGGCGTCCACGTACCCGAGGTGGCGGTGGCCGAGCTCGACCAGGTGCGCGGCGAGCTCCCGCACGCCCTTCGCGAGGTCGAAGTCGACGTGTGGCAGCGTCGTGCCTTGCGTGGGCCGGTCGAGCACCACCACCGGGCAGGGCACGTCCAGCTCCTCCACCAACCGGGCACCGGGAGCCTCGGCGAGCACGCCGTCGACCCGTTCGGCGAGCATGTTCTCCACGTTGACCGTGAACCTGTCGTCGTCCACCCTCGTCACCAGCAACATCAGCTGGTAGTCGCCGAGCCCCTCCGCGACACCCATGGTCACCTGCGAGAAGTACGGGTTGACGAGGTCGGGAACGGTCAGCGCGACGGAGTTGCGCCGCCCCGTGGCGAGGCTCCTGGCCACCCCGTCGATGCGGTAGCCGAGATGCTGCACGGCGGCATGCACCCGGTCCTGGGTCTCCTGCGAGACGCGACCCGCAGCCTTCCCGTTGATCACCAGAGACACCGTCGAGGTCGACACACCGGCCATGGCGGCGACGTCCGTAGCGGTCGCGCGGTACTGGGCTGTCTTCGCCTTGTTCACGTCTCCCAGCCTACGGCCGGCGAGTTAGTCAAGCGCTTGACGTCTCAGGCGTTTCGTGAGAGAAATCGAGCACCGGTCGAGGGGATGATGATGGTCGAAGGCCGAGACGAGGTTCGCTTCGAACGTGTCGAAGGTGTCGCCGTCGTGACACTCGACCGACCGGACAAGCTCAACGCACTGACCCCGTCGATGGTCACCCGGCTGACCGAGGTGCTCGACGAGGTACACCTCGACAAGTCGATACGCGTGGTGGTGCTCACCGGTGCGGGCGTCCGCGCGTTCTCCGTGGGGTTCGACCTCGACGGGCTCGACATGCCGACCCGCACCGACGACGTCACAGCGGCCACCGAGGCGAACTTCCAGGCGCTCATGCGTATCTGGCAGCTGCGTGTGCCGGTCGTCAGCGCGGTTGACGGGTACGCCGTAGCCGCGGGCGCGAACCTGGCGCTGCTCGCGGACATCGTCATCGCGTCGAGCCGGGCGACGTTCGCCGAGCCGGAGATCAGGCACTATGCGCTCTCCCCGCTGTTGCTGCTCCCGTGGTTCGCCAACAACCCGAAACGGGTGAACTACCTGTACTTCACCGGGGACAGGTTCGACGCCGAGGACGTCCTGCGACAGGCCGCCGATGCCGGTGCCCGCGCGGTCTCGTTCCTCGCCGGTGGGTTCGCCGAGAGCGGCGCGGCAGGGCGAGCGACACAGGATCGGCTGCGCGAGGTTTCCGAGCAGCACGACATCCGGCTGGTCGGCCCCAACTGTTACGGCGTCGCGAACCTGGTCGACGGGTTCGCCGCCTACTTCGGGTCGCTGCCGTCCGACCCGACGCCTGGCACGTTCGCGGTCGTGTCGCAGAGCGGTGGTGTGCTCAACGCGGTGATCGACACGGCGGGCGGACGAGGGCTCGGCTTCAGCCACCTGATCACCACGGGGAACGAGGCGTCGCTGCGCCTCGACCACTACGTCGAGGCGCTGGCCGCGGAACCCGCGGTCGAGGTCATCGCCTGCTACCTCGAGACGGTGCGTGACCCGGCCGCGCTCGACCGCGCGCTGCTCGCCGCGCAGCGCGCCGGCCGACCGGTCGTGGTGTTGCGGGCGGGCCGCACCGAAGCCGGCAGGCTCGCCGTCGCGGCGCACACCGGCGCACTGGCCACCCAGTCGCGGGTGCTCGCGGCCGCGTGCCGCAGTCGTGCGGCCGTACTGGTCGAGGACGTCGACGAGCTGGTGAACGCCTGCGAGCTGCTCGCCCGTGGCCGCCGCGAGCCGTCGCGACGCAGCGTCCTGATGAGCATCTCCGGTGGCACCTGCGCGCTGGCGGCCGACGTCGCGGAGGAGGCCGGCGTGCGGCTCGCGGAGCTGGACGGCGCCACATCGGCGGGGCTCAGGGAGCAGCTGCCGTTCGCCACCACGCCGGCGAACCCGCTCGACCTCACCGGTGTCGCCGCCACCGACGACGCCGTGCTGCCGCGTGTGCTCGGCACGTTGGACGCCTCACCCTCGGAGCACGACCTGGTGCTGCTGCTCAACTCGCCCAGTGCAGCCGACGAGGCGGACCAGGAGACGTACCGGCGGCTGGCGCACGCGTTCAGCTCGCACGCCGCGGGCAGCCGACGACACCATGCCATCGTGACGTCGGGCTCCGGCCCGGTCGACTGCGTCGTCGCCGATACAGCGCATCGCCACGGCGTACCCGTGCTCACCGGGATGCGGCCCGCGTTCCATGCGATGGCAGCGGTCGCCGATCGCGACCCCGACATCCACGTCACCGACGACCTACCGGCGCCCGCGTGGCCGGCGGCCACCGAGGCGGACCTCAAGCGAGCACTCGCCGAGCTCGGCTTCGCCGTGCCGGAAGGCGCGCTGGTCACGAGCGAGGACGACGCTGCCGCTGCGGCGGCTCGGCTCGGTTTCCCCGTGGTCATGAAGGCGCAGTCACCCCGGCTGGCGCACAAGACCGAGTACGGCGCGGTCCGGGTCGGCCTCGCCTCCGACCAGGAGGTGCGGACCGCATACCGCGAGATCACCGCGGCGGTGCGGACGCATCTCACCGAGCCGCAGGACGCCATGCTCGTCGAGCGGATGGTGCCGCAAGGAGTCGACGTGCTCGTCGGCATCCTCGTGGACGCCGACCTCGGACCGTTCCTCGTCTGCGGCTCCGGCGGCGTACTCGCCGAGGTGCTCGATGACGTGGTCGTCCGGCGAGCGCCCGTCACGCCTACGGCTGCGCGACGGATGATCGGGCAGACGCGCGTTCTCGACGCACTGCTGCGAGGTGTCCGTGGAGCCGCTGCCGACGTCGACGCCCTCGTCGACGTGCTGTGCCGCCTGTCCGACGTCGCACGCTCCCTCACCGGTGGGCCTGGTGTGCTCGACCTGAACCCGGTGCGCGTGCTGCCTGCCGGGCAGGGCGCCGTCGTGCTCGACGCCTGGTTGTCCCGCACCGAGGGTGGCCGCTGATGGCAATGCCGCTCACGGATCGCATTCCACGCTCGGGGATCCGGTCACTGCTCGAGCAGTACGCAACTGCGGACGTCGTCGACCTCGCCAGCGGCGACCCCGCGGCTGCCACACCGCAGCACGTGATCCACGCGGCACACCGGGCGGCAGCCGAAGGACAGACGCACTACACGGACGTCCGTGGCCTGGCTGCCGTACGCGCGGCGGTCGCGCAGAAGCTCCGCACCGAGAACGGCTTGTCCGACGTCGACCCGGACAGACAGGTGGTGCTCACCGCGGGCGCGATGAACGGCCTTGCCGCCACACTCCGCGCCATCACCGCACCCGGGGACGAGGTGATCCTGCTCGATCCTTCGTTCCCGAACTACCGGGCGCACGTCCTGCTGGCCGGTGGCGTTCCTGTCCCCGTACCCCTGCAGGCTTCCTGCCGGACGAGGACGAGCTGCGGGCGGCCATCACACCGCGCACCCGCGCACTCGTCGTGAACTCGCCGAACAACCCGACCGGTGTCGTGTACCCGGCCGACACCATGCGGATGCTCGTCCGGCTCACGGAGGAGTACGGCTGCTGGCTGGTGTCCGACGAGGCGTACGAACACCTGGCCTTCCCGCCTAACCAGCACGTCAGCCCCTGCTCGCTGCAGCGGCCGCTGCGGCACGTCGTCGGCATCTTCACGCTCTCCAAGTCGTACGCGATGACCGGCTGGCGAGCCGGTTACGTCGTCGCACCGGAAGAGGTTGCAGAAGCAGTCTGCCTGGTGCAGGAACACCAGCTCGGCTCGCTCAACGCTCCTACCCAGCACGCCACCCTCGCGGCACTCACCGGCCTGCGTTCGGAGATAGACGCAATGATGACGGAGTACCGCGCTCGCAGGGACATCGTCCACGACACGCTCGCGGACATCGACGGTGTCCAGGTCGTGGAACCACAGGGTTCCTTCTACGCGTTCCCCCGCACCGGCGGCTCGTCGACCGACGTCGTCAGGTGGCTCGCCGAGTACGCAGGTGTGCTGGTCATGCCAGGCAGCTGCTTCGGTCCGGGCGGGGAAGGGCACTTGCGCGTGTCGTACTGCGGGCAGGGCGAACGTCTCCAGAAGGGCTGTGCGCGCCTCCGCGCCGGCCTCAACGCGATGCCCGAACAGTTGCGCCGATTCACGTCAAGCGCTTGACGTATTCGACGCGGCATCGACCATAAGGAGCACCCGATGCCCGCCCCCCGAAGAAAGGTCTCGGCCGATATGAGCACATCACGGTCTTCGGACACGGAACCCGTCGGCTTCCTGCAGGGCGTGAAGAGCGACTTCAACACGAGGGCATGGGTGATCATCCCCGTCGGGGTCGGTATCAACGTCGCCCTGGGAGCGGTAGTGCAGGCCCTGCACCTGCCCATCTTCCTCGACGTGGTCGGAACCATCCTCGTGGCGATCATGTGCGGCCCCTGGGTCGCAGCGGTCACCGGGATCACCACGAACGTGGTGATGACCGCCGTCAACCCGATCTGGATCTGCTACGCACCGTTGCAGGCCATCATCGGGATCGTCGCTGGAATCCTTGCCGTCAAGGGCCTCATGCGAACCAACATCGGCCGCCTCGTCGTCGGATTGATCCTGACGGTGACCGCAGCCGTGATCGCCGCCCCCATCATCGTCGCCACCACGGGCGGCGCGGGCGGCACGGGTGAGTCCGCGATAACTGCGTTCTTCCTTGCAACCGGCGACCAGATCTGGTCCAGTGTGGTGAAGTCGAAGTTCATCGTGGAACCAATCGACAAGATCCTCAGCGTCTTCATCGCCGTGCTCATCATCAAGGTGCTCCCGGCCAGGTACCGGACCACACGCGCGACCAGAGCCCTCACCCGTTGACGAGGTGCTGCCGTGTCGAGACGCACCACGTCCTTCGGCTACCTGCCGGGACGATCACTGCTGCACCCACTGCATCCGGTGACGAAACTGACGATGGCCGTCGGTCTCTCGCTCGCCGCGTTCCTCGGGCCCGGCTACTGGATCGCGGCCGGCATCACCGGCGTGCTCCTGCTGCTGACCGTCACGTCCGCCACGCTGCGGCCGCTCCTGCGAGCGGCCGCAGTGCTCTTCCTGCCGCTCGCCATCGCGCTGTGCGTGATCCAGGGGCTGCTTCAGCCGGACCGCGAAGGCGTCCTCGGGAGCTGGGGGCCCTTCGAGGTCAGCATGGAAGGGATCGCCGCAACGACCACGTACGCTTCGCGGCTCGCGGTGATCATGCTCTGCGCGATCCTGCTCGTCGTATCGACCAGGCCGAAGGAGCTGGCCGTCGGCCTCACCCAGCGGGGTCTGTCGCCGAAGTTCGCGTACGTCGTGCTCGCGGCGATGCAGTTCGTGCCTGACGCGCAGGCGCGGGTGAGCCGCATCGTGCAGGCACAGCAGGCGCGCGGACTCGACGTGCGCGCGAACCTGGTCACCAGGTTCCGGTCCCTGCGGTCCATCGTCATCCCGTTGTTCAGCGGCGCGCTCGTCACCGCGGAGACCCGTGCTATCGCGCTCGAGGCCAGGGGCCTCAACCACACGGGCGAACGGACGTCGCTGCTCGTGCTAAACGACACGCGCACCGACAAGGTCACCCGCGTCGGCGTCGTGTGCCTGGCCGTCGCAGCTCTCGCGTGGCGGGTGGCGACATGGCTGTGATCAAGGTCGACGACGTCACCTTCGCGTACGGCTCGCGCCCGGACACCCAGGTGCTCGCACAGGTGAGCTGCGAGATCGAGGAGGGCTCCTTCGTCGCGGTGACCGGAGGAGCGGGCGCGGGGAAGAGCACGTTCTGCCGACTGATCGGCGGCTACATCCCGCGCTTCTTCGAGGGTGAGTTCACCGGCACGGTCAGCGTCGACGGCACCGACATCGGCGCTCAGCACGAGCATCTAGTGGACAAGGTCGGGTTGCTCTTCGACAACCCGTTCGACCAGCTGACCGGCGCCACGACCACCGTGCTCGACGAGATCGCGTTCGGGCTGGAGAACCTCGGCGTGCAGCCGGAGGCCATCGCCGCCCGGGTCGACCAGGCGCTGGCCGACCTCGACATCACCGACCTCGCCGAGCGCGAGCCGCTGCAGCTCTCCGGTGGCCAGGCGCAACGGGTCGCGCTCGCGTCGTTGCTCGCCATGCGCCCTGAGGTGATCGTCCTCGACGAACCCACTTCGCAGCTGGACCCGATCGGGTGCGAAGAGGTGCTCGAGCACGTGTTCACGCTGACCGACAAGGGGTACACGGTGGTGCTGGTGTCGCAGGACCTCGGCCCGGTCATCCACCACGTGGACCGGCTGCTCGTCCTCGCCGACGGCCGGATCCAGCTCGACGACCATCCGCGCGCCGTCGTCGAGCGGTTGCTCGACGACCCGGGTGCGGTGCGCATACCGCCGGTCGCCGAGATCGCCGACCTCGCACGGCGACCTGGGGCGCTGCCGGATGCCTCGCCGCTGCCGTTGTCCGAGGCCGAGCTCGTCGCACAACTGCTACCGGGAGCGTGACGTGGCACCGACCATCGGCTTGCGTGAGGTCGCGTACGACTACCCGGGCAGCGTGAGCGCACTCGACCAGGTCACCGTCGACCTGACCCGCGGCTGTGTCTGCGTGGTCGGCCAGAACGGCTCGGGCAAGTCGACGCTGATGAAACACCTGAACGGCCTGTTGCGGCCGACCGCCGGTCGGGTGGACGTCGACGGCGTCGACACCGCCAGGCAGAGCGTGGCGAAGCTCGCCGCCACCGTCGGCCTGGTGTTCCAGAACCCGGACGACCAGCTGTTCTACTCCACTCTCCGCGCGGAGGTGCAGTACGGCGCAAAGAACCTCGGCATCCCCGACCGGCGTGCCGGCGAGCTGGCCACCACGGCGCTCGAACGGTTCGGTCTCGCGGACGTGGACGACAGGAACCCGCTGGACTTCGGGCTCTCGGTACGCAAGCTCATCGCCATCGCGTCCGTCGTCGCGATGGACACCCCCCTGGTCGTCCTCGACGAGCCCACCGCCGGCCAGGACGCCGCCGGCCTGGCCGCGCTCGAACGGCTGTGTCACGACCTCGTCGCCGACGACCGTCTGGTGGTCGTCGGCACGCACGACGTGGAGTTCGCCGCGAAGGTCGCCGACCGGATCGTCGTGATGCACGCGGGACGGGTGCTGCTCGACGGGCCGGCCCTCGACGTCCTCAGGCAGGAGGAGGACCTGGCGCTCTCGCATGTCCGCCCACCCACCGCACTGCGGCTGGCCAACCGGCTCGGCGTGTCCGTGCCGACGCGCACCGCCGAGGACCTCGTCGACGCGCTGTGTCAACGCCGTGGCGTGACCCGCTGACTCGCCGGTACGTGGCGACGGCGTCGACCACCAGGTCGAAGAAGCCGGGGACGTCGACCCGGACGGCGACGTCGGCGTTGTCCGGCTCCCCGGTGACGTGGTGGAGGTCGACGACGGTGGCGCCGTCGGTGTAGGTACCCGCGGTCTCCACGCGCACCGGCGCGCGTACGCACTCGACGAGGGAGGGAGCGATCACCCTGGCCACGGCGATCGGGTCGTGCAGCGGCGCCCCCGGCAGGCCGAACACCCGGTGGTAGGCGTCCGCGAAGAACGTCATCAGGTCCGCGCAGACGTCCCCGGCCGGCGTCTCGAGACCGCGCAGCCGCGCCACGACGTCCGGCGTGACCAGCGCCTGGTGCGACGCGTTCAGCCCGACCATGGTGACGGGCAGGCCGCTGCCGAAGACGAGCTCGGCCGCCTCGGGGTCCACGCGGATGTTGAACTCCGCGTACGGCGAGGAGTTGCCGCGCTCGGTCGAGCCACCCATCAGGACGATCGCGGCGACCTGCTCACGCACCTCGGGATGGCGGTCGAGCAACGTCGCGATGTTCGTCAGCGGCCCGACAGGCACGAGCGTCACCGGTTCGCCATGGTCGAGCAGGGTGCGCCTGAGCAGCTCGACAGCCGGCTCGCTGACGACGTCCACCGCCGGCGTCGGGAGTGCCGGGCCGTCCAGCCCGGACTCGCCGTGGATGTCGGACGCGACCCGCGGTGGCCGCACCAACGGACGGTCGGCGCCCGCCGCAAGCGGCACGTCGATGCCACCGAGGGTCAGGATGCGGCGGGCGTTGAGCGTGCACTTCTCGAGCGTCTGGTTGCCCGCGACCGTGGTGACGGCCAACAGCTCCACTGCATCGCTGGCCGCCGCGAGGAGGAGCGCGATCGCGTCGTCGTGGCCGGGATCGCAGTCGACGACGATCGGGGGCATCGGGGCACCTCTCGCTCGTGCTGGCTGGTGCCCCTATCCAACCGCACTCAGGCCCGTGTCGTACGGAGTCCCTGGATCGCCGGCGACACCCAGTGCGCCCCACACTGCGGACAGCACGGGCCGCCAGGTGCGGTGGGCGTCACCACCGGCAGGCCGTCACGCGAGTAGTAGTCGTGCTCGTGGCCGTGCCCGTCCTCGACGTGGCGTACCTCGTACTCGGCACTCCAGTGATGCCGGCAATGTACGCAAGTGAACGAATACCTCTCGACGTAGGACTCGCTACGCACGGGTCACCTCCCCGGTCGCCGACCGCAGGCACCTCACTTCGATTGTGCACCCGCATGACGGCCGCCGTCACGTCAGCAGGTCGCGCAGCGCGGTCGCGGGGCGCCCGGTGAGGGCCGCCACCTCGTCCGAGGTCGCCGCCCAGCGGTGTTGCCTGACCGAGGTGAACATCGACGAGTACGCGTACATCCACCACGGATGCTCGCCGGCCCGCGCCATCTCCACGCAGTGCTCTGCCGGCGACACCTCGACGTACCTGATCGGTGTGCGCCAGTGCGCCGCCGCTTCGGCGGCGATCACGTTCAGGTCGAGCGCCGCCGGGCCGGTCACGTCGTGGTGGCGGCCGGTCGGCCCGGCCACAGCGAGCGCGGCCAGGCAACGGCCCACGTCCGTGCGCGCCACCAGCGAGAGGCGCGCGGCGGCTGCGGGCAGCCGGATCTCGCCCGACGACCTGGCCGCGGTGAGCCAGTGCAGGAAGAACTCGGTGAAGATCGAGGCCCGCACGACGGAGTACGGGCAGCCGGTGTCGCGCAGCAGCTGCTCTGTGTAGCCGTTGGTCACGCCGTAGCAGAACGGCGATGCCAGGTCGGCGTCCAGGCCGCTGAGTGCCACGACGTGCGCGATGCCCGAGTCGGCCGCGGCATGCACGACGTTCCGGTGGTGGAGCATCATCTTCGCGGCGTCGCCGTCGCTGGAGACGAAGACCAGCGCGTCCACGCCGCTCAGCGCGGCACGGAGGGCGGCGGGGTCCGCGTAGTCCGCCACCGCAGGCTCGACGCCAGGCAGCGAGTCGGCCCGGTTCCTGGACACCGCGACCACGTGGTGTCCTTCGGCCGCCAGGATCCGCGCCACCTGGCCGCCCAACTGCCCGGTCGCACCCGTCACCGCTATCCGCACCATCGACATTCTGCCCCGAAGCAGCGCGCGAGACACGTACGTCGACGGACGTAGCCGGGGATACGCTGCCGGCGGGACGCGCTGAGCAGCAGTAGGCACGATCGTGTCCGCATGAACAGGTCACGGCTCTTCGCGCTCGTGGTGCCAATCGTGCTCACACTGCTGGTCACCGTCGGCAGCCCGGCTGCCGCTGCCACCGGCGGCGCCGTCGTCCGCACCTCCGACGGCGCGGTTCGCGGCACAGCGACCGAGGATCACCGGATCTTCCAAGGCATCCCGTACGCACAGCCACCCGTCGGCGAGCTGCGGCTGCGCGCACCCCGCCCGAACCAGCCGTGGACCGGCATACGGGACGCCACCGAACCAGGCTCGTCGTGTGCGCAGGTCTACGTGTATCCCCCCGGCTCACCGCCGACATTCACCGGTGACGAGGACTGCCTCGACCTGAACGTCCACGTGCCGAAGGGCGCAACGGGGCCGCTGCCGGTGATGCTGTTCTTCCACGGCGGCGGTTCACCAGCGGCTCCGGCGCCGGTTACGACCCGCGGCGGGTCACGAGGGCAGGCGACGTCATCGTCGTGACGGCGAACTACCGGCTCGGCGCACTCGGCTTCCTCCGGCACGCGTCACTGCGCGACCCGTTCGCAGGCAACTTCGGTATCGCCGACCAGCAGGCAGCGTTGCGCTGGGTTCGTGGCAACATCGCGGCGTTCGGCGGAGACGCCGGCAACGTCACGCTGTGGGGCGAGTCCGCGGGTGGCTTCAGCGTCTGCGCGCAGCTCTCCTCCCCGGCGGCCCGCGGACTGTTCGACAAGGCCATCGTGCACAGCGCACCGTGCGGCAACGACCTGCTCACCCGGCGCGAGGCCGAACGCCGTGGCCAGGACGCCGTCGGCGCGCTCAGTTGCGGCGCGGCGGCCGACGTCGCGGCGTGCCTGCGCAACCGGTCGGCGCGGGAGCTCGCGGCCCTGTGGTCCGACAGGCAGTTGGTCTTCCGCACCGGGGTGGCGAACAGCGTTCCGCTGATCCACGGTGGCACCCGGGAGGAGATGCGCTCAATCATCGCGAGCAAGTACGACGCCGTCGGCGAACCGGTGTCGGCCGTGCAGTACCGACAGGTCGTCGAGGAGATGTTCGGCAACGACGCCAACCGCGTGCTCGCCGAGTACCCGCACGCTGACTTCGACACGCCCAGCATCGCGCTGGCGACGGCACTCACCGACGAGGGCGGGCAGGTAGGTACGTGCACACAGCTGCCGTACAACGACGCCGCAGACAAGCGCGCTCCGGTCTACGCGTACGAGTTCGCGGAACCGATGGACACCGTCGTTGGTGATATGCCGTACCTCGCCTCCCACGGCGCGGATATCCCGTACTACTTCGACAGCTACCTGCCTGGCCCTCCGGCGCCCCCGATGTCGCAGCCGCGCCAACGGCTAGCGCAGAACCTCATCGACCACTGGACGACGTTCGCCAGGACCGGGCATCCCGCGGCCGGTTGGCGCACCTACCGCGACGGCGTCGCCATGTCGTTCCACAGCGAACGGGTCGGTCCGGTGGACATCGCTCGTGAACACCGCTGCGGGTTCTGGCGCGCGGTGTGACGGGTTTGCCGGGAGTGCAAACCACCCACCCGCCTCCCGGCAGGTAGGAGCACCTCGCTCCTCGGGCGCGGGCCGGCGCCGCACATGGGCGCCGGCCCGCGGTTCGGTCACTCGGTGGCGACCCGCACGCCGAGGGCGACCAACGTGGTGCCCAAGAGCGCCTCCTGGATCCGCCGCACCCGGCGCGACCGCAGCAGGTGCCTGACCTTGCCGGCGCCGACCGCGACCAGGCCGAGGCCGGTCAGGCTGAACAGCACGGCGATCATCGCGAGTCCGAGCGCGATCGGCACCGCGTGCGCCGGCCGGTCCATGGGGACGAACTGCGGCAGGCTCGCCATGAAGAACAGCGTCGCCTTGGGGTTGGTGAGGTTGGTCAGCAGCCCCTGCAGCATCGGCGTACCACGCGGGGCGCGGGCGGGTGCCGCATCGGCCACCTGGTGTGCGTCCCTCGTACGCACCGCCGACCACAACGACCTGCCGCCGAGCACGACCAGCACACCCGCGCCGACCAGCTTGACCACCATGAACGCCGTCTCACTGCGCAGCAGTAGCTCGGCGAGGCCGTACGCGACCGCCACCGCGTGGACGAACAGGCCAAGCGCGCAACCGAGCCCGGTACGCACGCCGGCACCGACGCCGCCCTGCATCGTGTTTCGCAGTACGACCGCCGTATCGAGCCCCGGCGTGACGGTGATCAGCAGACACAGCCCGAGGAACGGCAACAGCTCCACCATGGCAGCACGGTAGCCGCCGGTACGGACCACGGCCAGTACACATCGGCCAAGGGGCAGCGCCGGACGCATGGAACGTGCCAAGGTGGTCGGAAGTGGAGAGGCGTAGCAATGACCGCACACGTCATCAACCGCAAGGACGGTCGCGCCGACGGCGAGGACTGGACCGAGAACCACCAGGGCAAGCCGTACGGCGCCGGCATCTCGATCATCCTGGAGAGCACCGAGGACGTCGGGAGCGGCCCGCGCCTGCACCGCCACCCGTACCCGGAGACGTTCGTCATCCGGCAGGGCCGCGCGCTCTTCACCGTGGGCAGCGACGAGATCGTCGGGCAGGCCGGACAGATCCTCGTGGTGCCCGCGAATACCCCACACAAGTTCCGCACCCTCGGACCCGGCCGGTTCGAGAGCGTGAACATCCACGCCAGTGACGAGTTCGTCACCGAGTGGCTGGAACCCGCCGAGGAGCACCGATGAAGACGAAAGCAGCCGTACTGCGAGACGTCGGCAAACCGTTCGAGATCACCGAGCTCGACGTGGACGGCCCCGGCGCCGGGGAGGTGCTGATCCGGTACACGGCCGCCGGCCTGTGCCACTCCGACCTGCACCTCACCGACGGCGACCTGGTGCCGCGGTTCCCGATCGTCGGCGGGCACGAAGGCGCCGGCGTCATCGAGGAGGTCGGCCCCGGCGTCACGAAGGTCGCACCAGGCGACCACGTGGTCTGCAGCTTCATCCCCAGCTGCGGCACCTGCCGGTACTGCTCGACCGGCCGGCAGAACCTGTGCGACCTCGGCGCGAACACCCTCGAAGGCTCGTTCGCCGACGGCACGTTCAGGTTCCACAGCGCCGGCGAGGACTACGGCAGCATGTGCATGCTGGGCACGTTCAGCCAGTACGCGACGATCTCGCAGCACTCCGTGGTCAAGGTCGACGAGTCGCTGCCGCTCGACACCGCCGTGCTCGTCGGCTGCGGCGTACCCACCGGCTGGGGGAGCGCGGTCTACGCCGGCGGTGTGCGCGCCGGCGACACCGTCGTGGTGTACGGCATCGGCGGCATCGGCTGCAACGCCGTGCAGGGCGCCGTGCACGCCGGTGCGCAGCATGTCGTCGTGGTCGACCCGGTCGAGCTGAAGCGCGACACCGCGCTGCGCCTCGGCGCCACGCACGCGTTCGCCACCGCGGAGGAGGCACAGGAGACCATCACCGAGGTCACCTGGGGACAGGGAGCGGACCAGGCGCTGGTCACCGTAGGCACCGTCGACGAGGACGTGGTCAACGCCGCCTTCGCCGCCGTCGGCAAGGGCGGCACGGTCGTGGTGGTGGGGCTGGCGAACCCGGAGAAGGCGACCATCCACGTGTCCGGCGGCGTGCTAACGCTGTTCGAGAAGACGATCAAGGGCACGCTGTTCGGCTCCGCGAACCCACAGTACGACATCGTGCGGCTGCTGCGTCTCTACCAGGCCGGCAAGCTCGAGCTGGACACCCTGGTGACCAGGCGGTACGCCCTGGACGAGGTGAACGAGGGCTACCAGGACCTGCGTGCCGGCCGCAATATCCGCGGCGTCATCGTGCACGAGCACTAGCCGGTACACGCCGCGTGCCTGCGTGAGCGAAGCCATATGGTGACGGCGAGGTTTAGGTTAGCCTAACCTCATGTTGCCGCCACAGTTCGTACGCCGCCTGCTCGCGCCGTTGCTCGGTCTCGCCCTGCTCGTCGGCGCCGCAGGGTGCGGGTCGCAAGAGCAGGACTCCGCCGGCACCCCGCTGGACGAACCGGTGAAAGTCGAGCACCGGTTCGGCACCACGAAGGTGGACGAGGTGCCGAAGCGCGTGGTCACCGTCGACATGCCGTGGACCGACGTCATGCTCTCCATGGGCGTCGAGCCGGTCGGGCACACCGTCGACCCGCTGATGCCGAAGTCCGGTGTGCCGTGGCAGGACCTGCCGGCCGACGCCAAGCCGCTGTCCACGGCCGACGGCCTGCCGATGGAGCAGATCGCCAAGCTGAGCCGGACCTGATCGTCGGCACGTTCAGCATCGCCGACAAGGAGACGTACCGGCTGCTCTCGGACATCGCACCGACCACCGCGACGCTGGACGCGAAGCAGGTGACGCCCTGGCAGGACCTCGTCGACGTGGCCGGCCAGGTGCTGGACAAGGAGCAGCAGGCCGAGTCGGTCGTGGAGTCCGTGGAGAGCAAGATCGACGCCACGGCGGAGGACCTGCCCGGCCTGAAGGGCAAGACGTTCGCACTCGCCCAGTACATCGTCGGCGACGCCATGTACATCGTGGCCGACGAGAAGGACGGGTCGAGCGCGCTGTTCCAGCAGCTCGGCATGTAGCTGTACCCACCGGTGGTCCGCCAGGGTAAGAAGACCGGGGACGCGCGGGTCAGCGTCAGCACCGAGCGGTCCGACCTGTTACGCAGCGACCTGCTGGCGTTCCTCGTCAACGGCGGGGACAGGAGCGACCTGGACGACATCACCGGCTTCGACGAGCTGCCAGGCACGGTCGCCGTGCTCGACTACGCGACCATCGTGGGGATCAACACGCCGTCCCCGCTGTCCACTCCGTACGCGCTGCAGAAGCTGCGCCCGTACCTCGAGAAGACCGCGAAGGCGTGACCCGGGCCGTGTCGGCGTGAACACGACCTCGCTGCGTCCCGTCGGCTGGGCCCCCGAGGGGGGAGCCCAGCCGGCGGCGCGTGTCTCCCGCCCGTTGCTCGCCCTCGGCCTCGGCGTCCTGGCCGTCACCCTGCTGGCGACGGCCTTGGGGAGCCTGTTCCTCGGCAGCCGGTCGATCGGCATCGACGTCGTGGTGCAGGCGCTCGTCCACTACGACCCGGCCAACGACGACCACGTGGTGATCCTGACCTCGCGGCTGCCCCGGATGCTCGCCGGCCTCGGTGTCGGTGCGGCGCTCGGGGTGGCGGGCGCCGTGATGCAGGGCGTGGTGCGCAACCCGCTCGGCGACCCGGGACTGCTGGGGGTGAACGCGGGTGCGGCGCTCGCCGTGGTGTGCGCGATCGGGTTCCTCGGCATCGGCAACGCGTCCGGTTACGTATGGTTCGCGTTCGCCGGCGCCGCCCTGGTGGCGCTGCTCGTCTACGCGGTCGGCTCGCTGGGCCGCGACGGCGCCACACCGGTCAAGCTCGCGCTCGCCGGTGCCGCTGTGTCGGCGGCGCTGACCTCGGTCACTACGGCGGTACTGCTCACCGACGCGGCCACGTTCGACCAGTTCAGGTTCTGGACGGTCGGCGCGCTGACCGGCAGGAAGCTGGAGCTGGTGGGGCGGCTCGCCCCGTTCCTCGTCGTCGGCCTGGTGGTGGCGCTGTGCACGGGACGGGCGCTGAACGTGCTCTCGCTCGGCGACGACGTCGCCCGTGCCCTCGGCCAGCGGGTGGGGCGCACCCGCGGCGTGGTTGCGGCAAGCGCGGTAGTGCTCTGCGGCGCCGCCACCGCGCTGGCCGGCCCGATCCCGTTCGTCGGGCTGGTCGCGCCGCACGCCGCGCGGCTCGTCACCGGACCCGACTACCGCTGGATCCTGCCGTACTCGGCGGTCCTCGCGCCGCTGCTGCTGTTGCTCGCCGACGTCCTCGGGCGCCTGGTGGCCCGTCCTGGCGAGGTGCAGGTCGGCATCGTCCTGGCGTTCGTCGGGGCGCCGTTCCTCATCCTGCTCATCCGCCGTCGACGGCTGCTGGAGCTGTGATGGCCACCCACGTCGACCGATCGCCGCGCGGTGTTGTGGTGCGGGTGCGCCTGCGGCAGCGGGCACGGGTCACCGCGGTGGCTCTCGCGCTCGCGGGTGCCTGCTTCCTCGCCGGTTGTGTCTCGCTGTCCATCGGCGACGTCGACATCCCGCTGGTCGACGTCGTACGCACGCTGTTCGGCGCCGGGGACGGCGGCACGACGTTCATCGTCCAGCAGCTGCGGCTGCCGCGTGCCGTGGTCGGCGTGCTCGCCGGTGCGGCGTTCGGCCTGTCGGGCGCGCTGTTCCAGACCCTCGTACGCAACCCGCTGGCCAGCCCGGACATCGTCGGCATCACCGCGGGCGCGAGCGCAGCCGCGGTGATCGCGATGCTGTCGTTCGGGCTGGCCGGGTTCGCCGTCTCGGTGACCGCTTTCGGCGGGGCGCTCGGCATCGCGGCGGCCGGGTACCTGCTGGCCTGGCGCGACCGGGTGACCGGCTACCGGATGGTGCTCATCGGCATCGCGCTCGCGGCCGTCATGACGAGCATCGTTTCGTACAGCCTCACCAGGGCGGACGTCTACGCAGCGCAGGACGCGCTGGCCTGGCTGACCGGGAGCCTGAACGAGAAGACCTGGCCGACGGTGCGGCTGCTGGGCATCAGCGTCGCGGTGCTCCTGCCGCTCGCCCTGCTGGCCGGCCGCTGGCTTGCGGCGCTCCAGCTCGGCGACGAGCAGGCACGCGCGCTGGGGGTCGCGGTCAACCGGAGCAGGCTCGGCATCGTGCTCGTCGCGGTCGCGGTCGCGCTCGCGGCGGTGGCGACGGCGGCCGTCGGGCCGGTGCCGTTCGTGGCGTTCGTGGCCGGCCCCATCGCCCGCCGCCTGGTCAGCAACGACGGCATCGGCCTGGTGCCAGCGGCTCTCGTCGGCGCGCTGTTGCTGACCGTCTCGGACTTCGCCGCCCAGCACGCCATCCCGTCCGTACCGCTGCCGGTCGGGGTGGTCACGGCCATCGTCGGCGCGCCGTACCTGTTGTGGCTGCTCGCGTCACCAACCGGGTCGGCCGCGGCGGGTGAGGGAGGAAACCATGGAGCACAGCATCGGTACGCAGGACCTGTCGCTGGCGTACGGCAGCCGCGAGGTCGTCAGCGAGCTGTCCGTGCAGATCCCTGCCGGCCGGCTGACGGTGATCGTCGGTGCCAACGCCTGCGGCAAGTCCACGCTGCTGCGCGGGCTCGCGCGGTTGCTGGCACCCAGGTCGGGTGCCGTGCTCCTCGACGGCAAGGACATCCACACGCTGTCGAGCAGGGCCGTCGCCGCGCGGCTCGGCCTGCTGCCGCAGGCACCGGTCGCGCCCGAAGGCATCAGGGTGGCCGACCTGGTCGGCCGCGGCAGGTACCCGCACCAGGGCTGGTTCCGTGGCCGCACCGCGGGCGACGACGAGGCCGTCGCACGTGCCCTCGTCGCCACCGACACCCTCGACCTGGCGGCGCGCTCGGTGGACGAGCTCTCCGGTGGCCAGCGGCAGCGGGTGTGGATCGCCATGGCGCTCGCGCAGGAGACCGAGCTGCTGCTGCTCGACGAACCGACCACGTTCCTCGACGTCAGCCACGGCGTCGAGGTGCTCGACCTGCTGACCGACCTGACGCGACGCCACCACGATCGTGCTCGTGCTGCATGACCTGAACCTCGCGGCCCGTTACGCCGACCACCTGATCGCGATGAAGGACGGCGGGATCGTCGCCGAAGGCGAGCCCACGGACGTCATCACAGAGCAGACGGTCGCGGACGTGTTCGGCATGCCCGCTCGGATCCTCGCCGACCCCGTCTCGGGTACCCCGCTCGTCGTGCCGATCGGTCGGCACCACAATGACGGAGAGCCGAGAGGAGCCCATGACGGCCACCGACACACCGCCGACTCCGGTCAATCTGCGTGACGTCGCAGGCCTGCGTACCGACGAGGGCCGAACCGTCGCCGCCGGGGTGTTGTACCGCAGCGAGGCACCGCAGCCGGGGGACGCCGCACCGGCGGACGTAGCGTCCTGGCCGGTTCGCACGGTGGTCGACCTGCGGTCGCACAAGGAGGCCGACGACGCACACCCGCTCGCCGGCGCCGGCGCCCGGGTGCACCACTTCCCGCTCGGCCTGACGCTGACGCCGGACGCGAAGCTGCGCCGCGGCCCCGTCGACGACCTGGCACCGCTGTACCTCGGCCTGGTCCGCGGCTGCGCCGCGCAGATCGCCGACGCCGTCACGGCGGTCGCTGACGGCCCAGGGCCCGCGCTCGTGCACTGTGTGGCCGGCAAGGACCGCACCGGGATCATCGTGGGCATCCTGCTGCGCGCGGTCGGCGTACGCCGCGGGGACGTGCTCGCCGACTACGTGCGCACCCGGGAACGGCTGCCGCTGCTGTGGCCGCGGCTGACCCGTACCGGCACCCGGCTGCCCGACAACCCGGTGCTGCTCGACGTCGACCCGCGTGCGCTCACCGGCGTGCTCGACCACGTCGACGACCACCACGCAGGGGCGGCCGGCTGGCTCGTCGACGCGGGCGTCACGGCCGCGACCCTCGCCGGGTTGCGCGCCCGGCTGCTGCCCGGGTCAGCGGAATAGGCGGGCGCGGCAGGCCAGCTGGAGTGCGAGCCGCTGGTCGGCGTCGTCGAGGTCCACGCCGAGCAGGTCGGTGATCGACTTGATCCGGTACGTCACCGCATTCCTGTGCAAGTGCAGCCGCTCGCCCGCGCGGGATGTCGAGCCGCGCTCGTCCAGGTAGACGTGCAACGTCTCGATCGCCGCCTCCGCCCGGTGCCGGTCGAGCGCCTCGAGCGGGCGCAGCAGGTCGTGCACGGCCTGGCGGGCGGAGTCAGACGCGTACCAGTCGACCAGCATCCGGCCGAGGCCGGTGAGGTCGTAAACGACCGACTGACCGGCACGTCCGAGCGCACGCCCCTTGGATACTGCCGCCCGTGCCTCCGCAGCGCTCGCGAGCAGGCCGGTCGCGCCGTCGTGCGCGGTGCCGATGCCGCACCACTGCGCGCCGCCGGGCGCGAGGTCGGCCAGCCGGGCGAGCACCCGGTCGGCGACCGCCGCGGTGTCGCGGGTGCCGGCAGTGCCCGGGTCGTACCTGCTCGTGCGTACCAGCACGACGGCGCCATCGGCCTGCGCCACGTTCCAGGTGCGGCCACTGGCCCGCGCGACCTGCAACGCCAGCCGGGTGGCCGACTCCAGCAGCGCGAAGCGGCTGACCTCGTCGAGTGCACGTCCCCGACCGTCGTCGAACTCGATCCGGACGACCTCGTGCCAGCCGTCGATCGGCATCCCGACGGCGCGCGCCGTGTCCAGCAGCCGCGACAGCCGCTCGCCGCTGGCCACGAGCACCTCGCCGAGCACCGCGGAGCGCGAGCGCACCGGCACGTCCTCCCTGCGCCGGTTGGCGGCGAGCAGCCGTCCTGCCGCACCTGCCGCACCTGCCGCGAGCGTGAGCACGAGCCGCGCGGTGACCTGGTCGGCCGCACCGGCGTCCACGACCAGCCAGCGGGTCGGCTCGCCCTCGCACTCCACCGTTTCCGCGACCTGCTCGGCGGTCTGCGTACCGGCGTCGTACTGCTGCGCCACCGGCCGGCCGAGGGCGTCGGACGCGACCCGGGTCGCCTCGGCCAGCGGGTCCTCCGCCCCGCGCCGCTCCAGGTCCGCAAGTGCGGCGTGCGCCGACGCGACGACCCGCAGCTGTTCCCCGGGCCCGCCGACGAGCGCGGCGGACAGCGACACCACCAGGTCGGCCAGCGGCTCCTGGTCGGCGCGCAGCACGACGACACCCGCACACTCGGCCATGCCCGCGACCGTGGCGGGCACCTGGGCGGGCGCCCGGGCACCGGTGAGCACCAGGCCGGCGACCCGGACCGCGGCCACCTCACGTACGGCGACGTCCAGCCGGTAGCCCCACGCGTCGGCGGTGGCGAGATCGGACAGCACCGCGACGCTGCCGGCGGCGAGCGCGCGCAGGTCGGCGAGCCGCTCGACCACGACGACGGCCGCCGGGTGTACGCGTGCCGGCTCGCCGGCCAGCACCGTCACGCCGGCGAGACCGGGGAAGTGGAGCACCTCGGCAAAGGTTCGCACCACGATATTGTGCGCTCCGCCCGCGAGCGGCGAAAGTCTTGTGCCAGTGGCACAGGAGCGAGGCACCCCGGTGGCCGTACGGTCCTCGTGTGTTGATCGACGACGAGGTGCTCCCCGCCCACGCCAGAGGCTGCGCCATCTTGGGCACCGGCGGCGGTGGGGCGCCGAAGATCGGGCTGCTCGCCGCGCGCCAGGCGATCGCCGACCACGGCCCCGTGCCGTTGGTGGACCTGGACGACCTCCCCGACGACGAGATGGTGATGCCGATCGGCATGCTCGGCGCGCCGACGGTCTCGATCGAGAAGATCAGCAACGGCGACGAGGGGGTGTGGTTGCGCGATGCCGTGGAGAAGACCACCGGGCGGAAGGTCGCCGCGGTCATGCCGTCCGAGATCGGCGGCTCGAACGGCTGCTCACCGATCGCGTGGGCGGCCAAGCTCGGGCTGCCGCTTGTGGACGGTGACGGCATGGGCCGGGCGTTCCCCGAGATGCCGCAGGTAGCCATGGAGGTCGCCGGCGTCGACCCGTCACCGTGCCTGATGGTCGACGAACGCCGCAACACGCTCGTCACCTGGCCCACCGACGGTGCCTGGCTGGAGCGGATCTGCCGCGCCAACGCGGTCGCCTTCGGCGGTCGAGCGGTCTCCAGCGAGTACCTGATGACCGTGGCCCAGGCGCGGCACAGCGTCGTACGCGGTTCCGTGACGCTGGCGATGGAGATCGGCCGGGCGCTGGAGGACGCCGTCGGCGACCCGGTCGACAGCCTGCTCGACAAGGTGCGCGGCTTCCGCCTGATCGAGGGCAAGATCACCGACGTGGACCGGCGTACGACCGGCGGGTTCGTCCGGGGTTCGGTCATCGTCGAGGGGCTGCGCGGCGACAGCGGGCGGCTGCTGCGCCTCGAGCTGCAGAACGAGAACCTGATAGCGCTGGAGGACGGCCAGCTGCGGGCGTGCGTGCCCGACCTGATCACCGTGCTCGACACACAGACCGCGGACGCCATCCCCACCGAGCTGCTCAGGTACGGTCAGCGGGTCACGGTGATCGCGTTCGGCTGCGATCCCGTCTGGCGCACCGAGCGCGGCCTCGCGCTCACCGGCCCGCGCGCCTTCGACTACGACCTCGACTACGTGCCGGTGGAGGAGCTGCACCGGGAGGCCGTCCGATGAGCGTGCTCGACCTCCGCCTCGGCGTCGACGTCGGCGGCACGAACACCGACGCGGTCGTGCTGGCCGCCGACGACACCCTGCTCGCGAAGGCGAAGGTGCCCACCAGCCAGGACGTCACGACGGGTGTGGAGACCGCCGTCGAGCGGGTCGTCGCGCTGGCGGACGTGCCGGCCGACCGCATCACCCACGTGATGATCGGCACCACCCCACGCGACCAACGCCGTGCTCGAACGGCGCGGCCTGTGCCGCACCGCCGTGGTCCGTGTAGGCGGCCCGGCCACGCATGCCATCCGGCCGCTGTTCGGCTGGCCGGAGGACCTGCGCCGCACCGTGTCCGCGGGCGAGATCATCGTCGACGGCGGTGCCGAGCTGGACGGCCGCGACCTGGCGCCGCTCGACACCGATGCGCTCGCCCGGTTCCTCGGCGGGCTGCCTGACGACACCCACGGTGTCGCGGTGACGTCCGTCTTCGCGCCGGTCTCGGCCGACCACGAGCTCGCCGCCGCGGAGATCGTCCGCAGGGAACGCGGCCACGACATCCACGTCTCGCTCAGCCACGAGATCGGCAGCATCGGCCTGCTCGAGCGGGAGAACGCCACGGCGCTCAACGAGGCGCTCGTGCGCACGGCGCAGGGGGTGGCGTCCGCGACCCGCAAGGCGCTCGGTGACAACGGCCTCAGCAACGCCGTGGTGTTCTTCGCCCAGAACGACGGCACGCTGATGACCCTCGACTACGCCATCGACTTCCCCGTGCTCACCATCGGCAGCGGCCCCGCGAACAGCATCAGAGGAGCGGCGTACCTGTCCGGCCTGACCGACGCGATCGTCGCCGACGTCGGCGGCACCTCCACCGACGTGGGCGTGCTCGTGAACGGCTTCCCGCGGGAGTCGACGCTCGGCGTCAGCATCGGTGGCATCGACACGAACTTCCGGATGCCCGACCTGGTCAGCATCGCGATCGGCGGCGGCACCGTGGTACGGACGCAGGACGGCAGCGCGGTCGTCGGACCGGACAGCGTCGGCTACCGGCTGCCCGACGAGGCGCTCGTCTTCGGCGGTGACACCGCGACGCTGACCGACGCCGCCGTGCTCGGGCAGCGGACGCGCATCGGCACGCGGGACGTCCCTGCGCGGCTGCACGTCGCGCTGAAGGAGGCGCTGCGCCTCGCCGACGACCGGGTCGCCGACGCCGTCGACCAGATCAAGCTGGCCCGCGGCGCGCTTCCGCTTGTGGTGGTCGGTGGCGGCGGCGTGCTCGTACCGGACGAGATCGAGGGCGTCACGGAGGTCGTACGACCCGACCACCACGACGTCGCCAACGCCATCGGTGCCGCGATCGGCTCGGTGAGCGGCCAGGCGGACCGGGTGTACTCGCTCGGTGAACGCACCCGCGCGGAGGCGCTCGACGACGCCCGCGCCACCGCAAGGGACCAGGCCATCAGGGCCGGCGCCGACCCCACAGCGGTCGAGCTGGTCGACCTCGAAGAGATACCCCTCAGCTACCTCACCGACCCGGCCGTCCGCATCCGTGCGAAGGCGGCCGGCCCACTCGGCACCGGCTAGCCGCGGCGACCGAGCCGGAACAAGGAGGACACCATGCGGACCATCTCCACCAGACTGGTGGCAGCGGTCGCCGCTGCGGCGCTGACCGCCGCCATGGCGACCGGCTGCACCGGCAAGCCCGCCGGCTCGCCGGTCGACGAAGGCGACACCGGCGGCAAGCAGCGCACCTTCACCTACGACACGTACTCGCAGGTGGTGACCGAGTGGGACCCGGCGATCTCGTACTCCAACGAGATCATCGCCATGAGCAACGTCTACGAGACGCTCACCCGGTACGACGCGGAGACCGAGAAGGTCGAACCACTGCTGGCGACCGAGTGGGACAGCAGCAACGGCGGCCGCACGTGGACGTTCACGCTGCGGGACGACGTCACGTTCCACAGCGGGCGCAAGCTGACCGCCGAGGCCGCGAAGGGCGCCATCGACCGCACCAGGAAGCTCGGCAAGGGCGCCGCGTACATCTGGGACGCGGTAAAGGAGGTGCAGGCACCGGAGTCCGACCGGCTGGTGCTCGAGCTGAAGTACCCGGCACCGATGGACCTGATCAGCTCCGCCGACTACGCGGCCTACATCTACGACACCGAGGCGGCCGGCGACGCCGACCTGCAGAAGTGGTTCAACAAGGGCAACGACGCGGGCACCGGCCCGTACACCGCCGGCGACTGGGAGCAGGGCGAGGAGATCGAGCTCACCCTGGACAAGTACGGGAAGTACTGGGGCGGCTGGAGCGGTAACAGGTACAGCAGGGTGGTGTACCGGGTGGTGCCGCAGGACACCACGGCGGCACAGCTCGCCAGGTCCGGCGAGGTGAGCTTCGTACAGCAGATGAGCCCGCACCTGTGGAAGACGTTCAAGGACGACAAGTCCGTGACCAGGCCGGCCCGTAACTCGTGGCAGAACCTGTTCGCGCTGTTCAACACGGAGAGCGGACCGCTCGCCGACAAGCGGGCCAGGCAGGGCATGGCGCACGCCATCGACTACGAGGGCATCCTCGCCGCGCTGAAGGGCGCGGGCACCCGCACCCCCGGCGTGGTGCCCGACGGCCTGCTCGGCCACGACCCCCGCCTGCCGCAGTACGAGCGCGACACGGCCAAGGCCAAGCAGCTGCTCAACGCCGCCGGGTACGGACCTGGCAAGAAGCAGCTGAAGCTGAGCCTCACGTACACCGAGGGCGACTCCAACGAGCAGCTCGCGGCGTCGCTGATCAAGTCGAACCTGGCGAAGCTGAACGTCAAGCTCACCACGCGCGGCCTGCAGTGGCCGACACAGTGGGCGAAGGCGAAGTCGTCGGACCTGAAGAACAGGCAGGACATCCTGCTCTTCTACTGGTGGCCCGACTACGCGTCGCCGTACTCCTGGTTCATCAACCTGTTCCACACCGAGCAACCGCCGTCGCGTTCAACCTGCTCGGCGACGGTCTGCGCGACGCACTCGACCCGAGGCGGGTGACGCTGCGATGAGCCTGGACGTACAGGACCTCACGGTCGCCTTCGGCGAGCGTACGGTGGCGCACGTGCCTGAGCTGACCGTACGTCCCGGCCACATCGTGGGCCTGGCCGGCGAGAGCGGGTCGGGCAAGTCGATGACCGCGACGGCAGTGCTCGGCCTGGCGGAAAGGCTCGGCGCGACGGTGACCGGGAGCATCACCCTCGACGGGGACGAGCTCGTCGGTGCCCCCGAGGCCAGGCTGCGGGCGATCCGCGGCCGCCGCATCGCGATGATCTTCCAGAGCCCGAGCGCGTCGTTCCACCCGGTGCTGCGGGTGGGCGAGGTGTTCCGCCGTGCGCTGCGGCTGCACGGCGAGCGGTCCAAGAAGGCCGCACGCAGGCGCGCCGAGGAAGCACTCGCGGAAGTGCTACTGCCCGCCGCCGTGCTCGACAGGTACCCGCACCAGATGTCCGGCGGTCAGCTGCAACGGGTGGCCATCGCGTTGGCGCTCGCACTGCGCGCCGAGGTGCTGGTGGCGGACGAGCCTACGACCGCGCTCGACGTGACGGTGCAGGCGGAGATCCTCACGCTGATGCGGCGGCTGTGCGAGACCGACGAGCTGGCCGTGTTGATGATCAGCCACGACCTCGCGGCGCTGGCCGAGGTCGCCGACCACCTGGTGGTGATGCGCGACGGCGAGGTGGTGGAGTCCGGCCCCGGCCGCTCCGTCATCGACGAGCCGCACACGTCGTACACCCGCGAGCTGATCGCCGCGGTGCCGGTACTGGAGGACACCGATGCTTGAGGTGCGCGACCTGCGGGTCACGTTCGGCGGCACGACCGTGCTGACCGGCGTGGACCTCGACGTGCCAGAAGGCGCCCACGGGGTCGGCCTGGTCGGCGAGTCCGGCTCCGGCAAGACGACCATCGCGCGTTGCTTGGTGCGGCTGCTCGACCCCAGCGGCGGCACGATCACGTTCGACGGCACCGACGTCGCCGCGCTGCGCGGTACGGCGCTCACCGCGTACCGCCGGCGGGTGCAGGTGGTGCTGCAGGACCCGGACGGCGTGCTCGACCCGCGGATGCGCGTCGGGCCCGCGCTCAGCGAGGTACTGCGCACCCACCGCGTCGTCGCGCGGGCCGCCGAACGCGACCGCGTGCACGAGCTGCTCGCCGAGGTCGGCCTGGAAGCCGAGCACGCCAAGCGGTACCCGCACGAGCTGTCCGGCGGGCAGCGGCAGCGGGTGGCGATCGCGCGGGCGCTGGCCGTCGAACCTGAGCTGCTGGTGCTGGATGAGCCGACCAGCGCCCTCGACGTCACCGTGCAGGACCGGGTGCTCGCGCTGATCGAGCGGCTGCGGGACTCCCGCGACCTCGGCTACTTGCTGATCTCGCACAACCTCGCCGTCGTCGGCCGGCTCTGCACCGACGTCGTCGTGCTCTACCTCGGTCGCGTGGTGGAGGCCGGCCCGACCAGGCAGGTACTCGACCGGCCGGCGCACCGTACACCGCGGCGCTGCGGTCGGCCGTGCCGCGGCTCGACGGGCAGCAGCGGGCGCGGATCGTGCTCCCCGGCATCCCCGCGAACCCGGCCGACCCGCCGTCGGGCTGCGTGTTCTACCCGCGGTGCCCGCTCGCCGTCGACAAGTGCCGGACGGAGGCGCCACCACTGGTCACCCGTGCGGGCCGGCAGGTCGCCTGCCATCGCGCCGACGAGGTGCTGACCGGCCAGGCGGACCTGACGACGGCAAAGGAGCACGCGTGACTCCGGTCCGGGTGGGCATCGACATCGGTGGCACGTTCACCGACCTGGTCGCCGTGGACGCGGACGGCCGGGTGCACCGGGCGAAGACCGCCACGACGCCGCGGGCGCTGGACGACGCGGTGCTCACCGTGCTCGCCGACACCGGGCTGCCGCCTGAGACCGTCACCGACCTCGTGCACGGCAGCACGGTCGTCGTCAACGCGGTGACCGAACGCAAGGGCGCCCGCACCGGCCTGCTGACCACCAGCGGCTTCGCGGACGTGCTGGAGATCGCCCGCACCAACCGGCCCGCGCTCTACGACCTGAGCTACCGGAAGCCGCCGCCACTTGTGCCGCGCAGACTGCGGCTGGAGGCCGACGAGCGCATCGACCACCACGGCAACGTGCTGCGGCCGCTCGACCCGGCCGACGTACGGGAGGCCGCCGAGCAGTTCCGCGCGGCCGGCGTCGGCGCCGTCGCCGTGTGCTTCCTGCACTCCTGGCTCGAACCCGACCACGAGCAGCGCGCGGCGGAGCTGTTGCGCACCCTGCTGCCCGACGTCGAGGTGGTTGCCTCGCACGAGCTGAGCCGCCAGTGGCGCGAGTACGAGCGCACGAGCACGGCGGTGCTCTCCGCGTACGTCCAGCCGACCGTCGCCGGCTACCTCGGCGTGCTCGGCGAACGGCTGGCCGGCACCGGCGTCACGGGTTCGCTGTACGCGATGCAGTCGTCCGGCGGGGTGGCGCCGTTCGACGTCGCGGCACGGGCGCCGATCACCCTGCTGGAGTCTGGCCCGGTCGCGGGCGTGACGGCCGCCGTGGCGCTCGGCCGGCAGCTCGGCCACACCGACGTGCTGAGCTTCGACGTCGGCGGCACGACCGCGAAGACGTCGGCCGTGCGGGACGGCCGGGTGCGGATCAACACGCTGCACCACGTCGAGCGCACCCCGAGCTACGCCGGCTACCCTGTGCAGGCACCCGTCGTGGACATCGTCGAGGTCGGTGCCGGCGGCGGCTCGATCGTGGAGGTGGACGCCGCGGGGCGCCTGCACGTCGGCCCGCGCAGCGCAGGTGCCGAACCGGGTCCGGTCTGCTACGGCCGCGGCGGCACCGCGCCCACCGTCACCGACGCGAACCTGCTGTGCGGCCGGCTCGACCCGGACAACTTCCTCGGCGGCCGGATGACGTTGGACGTGGACGCGGCGGAGAAAGCGTTCGACGCGCTCGACCGGCAGCTCCGGGTCGGCGCACGCGACGCCGCGCGGGGCGCGCTGCGCTATGCGGTCGCCACCATGGCCAACGCGCTGCGGCTGGTCACCTCGCGACGCGGGCACGACCCCCGCGACTTCACCTTCGTGGCGTACGGCGGCAACGGCCCGCTGCACGCCGCCCTCGTCGCCCGCGAGCTCGGCATCACGAGGATCGTCGTGCCGCCAGGCCCCGGACACTTCTCCGCGTACGGGATGCTCGTCGGCGACCTCACCGCACATGCGGTGCAGACACACGTCGCACCGCTCGACACGGACGTCGTCACCGCACTGCTCGACCGGGTCACGGCGGAAGCCAGCCAGCGGCTGGCCGCGCAGGCGGAGAGCGTACGGAGATTCGTCGAGCTGCGGTACCGGGGACAGGAGCACACGCTGGAGATCGCCGTGCCCGACGCCGTCGGCGCCGCGCTCGTCGACCGGCTGCGCGCCGACTTCGACCGGGCGTCGCAGGAGGCGTACGCGTTCACCCTGGACGCACCGCTCGAGGTCGTCGCGGCACGCGTCGAGGCGGTCGCGCACCTCGACCATCCCACTGCGGCGGCGGAAGCGGACCTGGACGGCGCGGCCATCGTCGAGCCGACCAGCCGGCTGGTGGACTTCGACGAGGCCGGCGGCCGGCGCGAGGCGTCGGTCGTGGACCGGCGGTCGCTCACCGTCGACGTCGAGCTGCCCGGCCCGTGCGTGGTGGAGGAGCCCGCGGCCACCACCCTCGTGCTGCCCGGACAGTCCGTCCGTGCCGACCGGCACGGCAACCTGCTGCTGGTGGATCACCATGACTGACCCGTTCGTCGACGACATCCTGCGCGAAGCGTTCCTCGCCGTCGCGGACGAGATGTTCGTGTCGCTGCAACGCACCTCGCAGAGCCCGGTGGTGTACGAGGTGCTCGACTGCGGGGTCGGGCTCACCGACGCGCACGGCGAGCTGGTGTCGCAGGGCAACGGGGTCGCTGGCTTCCTCGCGCTGCTCGGCGAGGCTGTGCAGGCGACGCTTGTCAGGGTGCCCGACCTGCAGCCGGACGACGTGGTGGTCACCAATGACCCGTACGCCGGCGGCGGCACCCACCTCAGCGACATCGCCATGGTGCGGCCGATCTTCTACGCCGGCGAGCTGGTGGCGTTCGCCGCGGCCAAGGCGCACTGGACCGAGGTGGGCGGCAAGGACCCGGGCTCGTGGAGCGCGACGAGCACCAACGTCCACCAGGAGGGTCTCCAGCTGCCGTTCGTCCGCGCGTACCGCCGCGGCGAGCTGGACGCGGACATCGCGGCCATCATCCGCGCGAACAGCAGGCTGCCCGAGCAGGCACTCGGCGACCTCACGGCGCAGGCGGCCTGCCTGGAGGTGGCGCAGCGGCGGGTGCACGCGCTGTGCGACAGGTACGGCCCGGCGACCGTCACTTCCGCCATGCGCAGTGCGCTGGACCGCAGCGAGGTGCTCGCGCGCGCTGCCATCCGCCAGCTGCCCGACGGCACGTACCTGGCTAGCGACCTGGCCGACCGCGACGGGCTCGGCAACGGCCCGTTCCCCGTCCAGGTCCGCGTAGAGGTGGCCGGCGACGAGATCCACGTCGACTTCACCGGCAGCCACCCGCAGGTGGCCGGGCCGATCAACTGCACCCGCAGCGGCCTGCACTCCGGTGTGCACACGGTCGTCAAGGCGATCACCGGGCCGCACGAGCCGGCCAGCGACGGCTGGTTCAGGCCGCTGACCGTCACCTGTCCGGACGGCACGCTCTTCACCGCGACCCGACCGGCCCCCGTCGGTTCGTACTTCGAGAGCACGGAGATCGCCAGCGACCTGGTGTGGCGTGCGCTCGCCGACGCATGCCAGGACCACCTGACGGCGGGGCACTTCCTCTCCGTCTGCGCCACCTCGATCGCGCTCACCCACCCGGGCACCGGGGAGCCAGCGCTGCTCGTCGAGCCACACGCCGGGGGCTGGGGAGCCGGCGCCGACCACGACGGGCAGAGCGGCCTGGTCTCCGTCGGCGACGGCGAGACGTACGTGATCCCCGTCGAGGTCGCCGAGCAACGGTACGGCGTGCGCGTCGAGCGGTACGCGATCCACCCGGGAGCGGGCGCGGGCGCGCACCGCGGCGGCTTCGGGCTGGTGCGCGAGTACCGGATCCTGTCCGAGTCGGCCACGTTGACCGCGGCGCTCGGACGGCACGACGTACCGCCGTGGGGCCACGCCGGCGGCGAGCCCGGCACCCCGAACCGGATCGAGGTCGTCCCCGCCGAAGGCGGTGAGCCGCGGACGTTCGGCAAGGCCGCAGGCGTACCTCTGCGCCGCGGCGACCTGGTGCGGATCATCACCGGCGGTGGCGGTGGCTGGGGCGACCCGGCCGACCGCGCGCCCGCCGCGGTGGAAGCCGACCTGGCCGACGGCTACCAGCCCTGAATCTGTGGAGGACCCGCGCGCGGCTGTGGGCGGGCGACGACGGAGCCGGCCGGATCGCGTCAGCATGCGGGGCATGTCAATCTCACCGCTGCCGCTCCCCGAGCGCATCGACGACGAGTCCGCCATGGTGCGCTATCTCGGCGCGCTGCTGACCGCGGACGGTGCCTCCGGGCGCAGGGACCTGTGGGTCTTCATGCTCGACGGCGACGGGCACCCGCTGGACCCCGCCACCTGTGTAGACGACGTGCCGGCCGACCCCGCACCCCGGTTCACCGGCAACCTCTTCCTACTGTTCCGCCGTACGCTCGCCAGCGTCGCACCCGACGGCAGCGTCGCCATGGCGCTCGAACGACCTGGCCCGCCGCAGGTCTGCCTCTCCGACCGGCAGTGGGCCAGCGCCCTGCGGTGGGGCGCCCGCCGCGAGGGCGTACGGCTGCACGGCCCTTACCTGGTGGTGGGCGGCCGGGTGCGCCGGCTGCCGGACGGCGAGGCGAACTGACGGCGTCAGTCGAACGCGGACTCCGCGCCCGGCGGCAACGCCACGGCGAACGTGTTGAGCGCGGCGGCCACGCTGGTGTAGTAGCCGAAAAGGAACACCAGCTCGGCGACCCCGCGGTCGCCGAACTCGTCCGTGGCGGACGCGTACAGCTCGTCGTCGACGGTGCGGTCACGCAGCAGGGCACGGCACACGTCGTACGCGGTGGCTTCCGGCCCGGACACCTCGTCCGGCCGGTCCCCGCGGTGCAGCGCGGCCAGCACGTTCTCCGGCATGCCCGCATGCCTGGCGATCTTCGAGTGCGCGTACCACTCGAACTCACACCGCCAGGCCTGCGCCACCACAAGGATGACGAGCTCACGCACCCGGGTCGACAACGACGACTCGTAGCGGAGGATCTCGCCGACCCGTTGGAACGTGCCGCCGAGCGCCGGGTTGACCAGCATCGCGTTGAACGGTCCGTACAGGCTGCCGTCCGGCGCGGTGAGGTCGAACAGCTGCGGCCCGGACGACCGCTTGCCGCCGACGATCGCGTCGTACACAGCACGCTGTTCGGCGGAGAGCTGGTCAGGTGGCAGTTGCGGCAGTCGGGTCATCGGCGGGCTCCCATCGGCGGGTTCACGACTCGGCAGTTGCGTCGGCGACCAGCCCGGTGGCCTCGATGGCCGCCACCGCGCACTCCTCGTCGCGGTCGGACGTGTCGCCGCTGACCCTAACCGCGCCGACGATCTCGCGGGTCTGTGGGTCACGGACGAGTACACCACCGGGCACCGGCACCAGACCACCAGGCGCGAGCGCGGCGAAGAACTGCGGCTGCCCCTGCGCGCGGCGGGCGAGCTCGCGGCTGGGCAGGCCCATGCCGAGCGCACCCCATGCCTTGCCGGAGGCGATCTGCGGCCGCATGATGCTCGCCCCGTCCTCGCGCTGCAGCACGACGACGTGCCCACCCGCGTCCAGCACGGCCACGGTCAACGGCAGGTAGCCACGCTGCTGCCGCAGCTCGAACACGCCGCCAGCGATCTGCTGCGCGACCCCGAGCCGCAGCCCTCCCGACGACGACATCCGGGCCTCCTTCTCCTCGGATTCTGTACAATACATCATGTTTGATATCACCGTCGCCGTAGGAGGCACCGTGACGGAGCGCGCGGCAGGCACCGCGACCATCGACGTGCATGCGCACCTGATCTCCGAGGCGGCACTGACCGAGTTCGGCGGTACGTACCCGGAGCTCGGCCCGACGCTGGTGGAGCGCGGCACGGACTACTACCTGACCTACCCGGGCCGCGCCCCGCTCGGGCCGATCAGGGCGGCGATGTTCGACGTGGACGAGCGGCTGGCGGAGATGGCCACGCAACGCGTCGACCTGCAGGTGCTCGCCGTGCCGCCGCCGCAGTTCTTCTACCACGTGCCCGCCGGCCCCGGCGCCGACTTCGCCCGGCTGCAGAACGACGCCATGCTCGACGTCAGCGCCAAGTACCCGCACCGCCTCCACGTCTTCGGCACCCTCCCGCTGCAGGACCCGGCGGCTGCGGTCAGCGAGATCGAGCGGCTGGCCGGGCACGACCGGGTGCGGGGCGTGCAGCTCGGCACGAACGTCAACGGGGCCAACCTGGACGCGGCCGAGCTGGCGCCGGTGTGGGCGGCGCTGCAGGAGGTGGGCCTGCCGGTGTGGGTGCACCCCGACCAACGCAGCATCGCCGGCGCAGAGCGGCTCACCTCGTACTACCTGGCCAACCTGATCGGCAACCCGCTGGAGTCCACGATCGCCATCGCCTGCCTGATCTTCGGCGGGGTGCTCGCCGCGTACCCGCGGCTGCGGTTCGGGTTCGTGCACGGCGGCGGGTTCGTGCCGTACCAGAGCGGCCGGTGGGACCACGGCTGGCAATGCAGGCAGGAACCACGGGCCGTCATCGACCAACCGCCTACGCACTACGTCGAGCGGATGTTCTTCGACTCGCTCACCCACGACCGGGAGTCGCTGCTGCTGCTCGGCCGTCGGGTGGGCTGGCGGAACGTCGTGCTCGGCAGCGACTACCCGTTCGACATGGCGAGCGCCGACCCGGTCGGTGCCGTCGAGGAGCTGCACCTCGACGACGCCGACGAGCGGGCCGTGCTCACGGCCAACGCCGAGACGTTCCTCCGCTGACCGGTTCACGGCGACCTCCGCAGCCGCAGTGCAACACACAGCGCGGCGCCGGCGAGCGCGCTCGACCCGGCCGCGACCAACCAGATAGCGGCGTAGCCGAGACCGTGTGCCAGCTGGCCGAGCACCAGCGGCCCGAGGCACGCGCCGGTCGCGAAGCCGGTCATCAGCACTCCCGTCGCGCGTGCTGCACCACCAGGGCTGCCGACGACCACCGCGTAGTGCAGCAGGCTCGGCCACGCCCAACCCAGCCCGTACGCGACGAGCGAGCCGACCACGTACCCCGCCGGCGCGCCGGTACCGATCAGCACGTGTCCAACCGCGCCGGCGAGGAGCAGCCCGCCGGCCAGCGGTAACGGTCCCGGCCGGGACGTGTGGTCCATCAGCCAGCCGGCGGCGACCCTGCCGGTGAACCCGGCGACGCTGGCCAGCGCAAACGCCAGGCCGGCGGCCGCTTCCGCGAGGCCTACCGCACGCACGCCGTAGTCGACGAGGAACGTGCCGAGCGAGTTGCCCGCCGCGCCGCCACACCCGGAGACCACGGCGACGACAAGCAGCAGCCGCCCGTCGATGCTCGTGGCGCGGCGCCCGGACAAGCCCGCCGTCTCGTGCCCGGCCGGCGCCGGCGCCATGCGCACCGCGTACACGAGGAACAGGCTCACCACCGCCGCGGTCACGAACGACCACCGCCAGCCCACGGTCAGCGCCACGACCGGCACCGCGAGCCCGGCGAACAGGCTGGCCACCGTTGGCGCCGCCTGCTTGACGCCCAGCGACGTGCCAAGCGGCGCGTCACCGTTCGACACGAGCAGCAGGTTGGTGGACGGGTGCACGGCGCCGTTGGCCAGCCCGCCTACGGCCATCGAAAGCGCGAGGTGGACGACCGACTGCGACAGCGCGGCACTGACAAGCGCGATCGTGCTGCCGACCATCGTCGCGACCAGGCTCCGCCGCGCACCCCAGTGCTGCACGGCCCGGCCGAGCGTCGCCGACGACAGCGCGGTGAGCCCGAAGAACAACGCGACGGCACGACCGAGCGACGCCGGGCTGAGCCCGAGCTCGGACCCGATCTGCACGGCCTGCGCGCCGACGAGGAACAGCGGCGAGATCGACGCGACCGCCGTCACGGTGGCGAGCAACAACGGCCGGCGGGCGAACGCGCTGCCGGGCCGCCGCAGCACCGTCAGCCACATGGCGGCGTTACAGGCCCATCGTCTTCGCGATGATGTTGCGCTGGATCTCCGACGTGCCCGCGCCGATCGTGCCCAGCCGTGAGTCGCGCAGGTGGCGTTGCAGGTCGTACTCCATCGTGTACCCGTACCCGCCGAGGATCTGCAGTCCCATGTCGGCCACCGACTTGTACGCCTCGCTGACGTAGAGCTTGAGCTCGGCGGCGTCGCGGATGGTGTTGTCGCCGGTGTCGAGCAGGCCCGCGTAGCGGTTCACCAGCATCCGCGAGATGTCCACGAGCAGCTGCATCTCGGCCAGCTTGTGACTGACCGCCTGGTACTTCCCGATCGGCTGGCCGAACTGTTGCCGCTGCTTCGCGTACGCCAGCGCGTCGTCGAGCGCCGCCCTGGCCGCGCCGGCACGTGCCGCCGACAGGCAGAGCCGCTCGAACTCCAGCACGTCCATCAGCACCGGCCAGCCGCGGTCCTGCGGGCCGAGCCGGTTCTCCGCCGGCACCTCCACGTCGTCGAAGTGCAGCACGGTGGTGCCGAGCGGCCAGTGGCCGAGGGTGTCGAGCGGCCTTGCGGTCAAACCGGCACTGTCCGTCGGCACCAGTAGCAGCGTGATGCCCTCGTGCTTGCGCTCGCCGGTGCTCGACCTCGCGACCGTCAGGACGTAGTCGGACACCTTGAAACCGGAGCAGAAGATCTTGCCGCCGTTGACCCGATAGCCGGCGTCGGTGCCGGAGGCAGACGTGGTGATCGCGGCCGCGTCTGACCCGGAGTCCGGTTCGGTCAGCGCGAAGCAGACCGACAGCCGGCCGTCCGCGATCGCGGGGAGGAACCGCTGCTTCTGCTCGTCCGTGCCGTGGCTCTGGATCGCGTGACCGCCGTGACCGATAGCCCGGAACACCCAGAACGCGAGGTCGAGGAAGCCGTAGCCGAGCTCCTCGAGCAGCACGGCCGCGGCCTTCGTGTCACCACCACCGCCGCCGTACGCCGGGTCGATGTTCACACCGAGATAGCCGAGCCGGCCGAGCTCGGCGAACGCCTCCGTCGGCGCGCGATGCTCCCGGTCGCACTCCCGCACGTACTCGCGGTCGTACCGCTTCGCGAACATGTCGCGCACCGTCTGGCGCAGCATGTCGTGCTCGGCAACGGGTTCTGTCATCACCTCGGACATGTCATCACTCCGTCTTCTTGCGGGCGAGGGCGTCGACGACCAGCCAGCCGTGCTCCGACCACGTCAACGGGTTCACCTCGAGCTCGACGAGCTCCGGGTGCGCGACGAACTTCCGGCTCAGCAGGGCGACCAGCCGCGCGAGCGCGTCGACGTCCGGCGGCGGTACGCGGCGGCTGTTCGCAAGGGCGGGGAAGCCGCGCAGCAACCGGTGGGCACGGACGTCGGACAGCGGCGCGGGCGCGAACGCCACGTCCGCAACGGCTTCCGCGTCCACCCCGCCGAGACCGACCATCACCACCGGGCCGAAGGCGTCGTCGACCAGGCAGCCGACGATCACCTCGAGGCCGGGCCGGTGCTGCTCGACGAGCACTCCGTCGACCCGCGCCCCTGGCACCGCGCGGCGTACGTCGTCGTGGGCGCGGCCGACCTCGTCGACCGTACGCAGGTCCACGCGCACGCCGCCGGCGTCGGCCTTGTGCAGGACGTCCGGCGAGCTGACCTTCACCACCACGGGGAGCCCGATCCCCGCCGCGACGGTACGCGCCTCGTCCGCGTCCAGCGCCAGCGCTCCTGTCACGACGGGCAGCTGCCACTCCCGCAGCAGGTCCTTGACCCGGTGCTCGGTGAGCGACCCGCCGTCGATGGGTGCGCCTGGCGGGTCGGGGACCGGCTCGGTCTCGCGGCCGGCCGCGGCGAACCTGAGCAGCCCGGCGAGCGCGCGGGCCGCCGCCCGCGGCTCCTCCGTCACGGGCATCGCGTGCTGGCGCAACAGCCGCAGTGCCGGCGCGCCGAGATCGCCGGCCAGCCACAGCTGCAGGACCGGCGGACCGGCACCGTTGCGCAGCCGGATCAGCTGCTCGGCGCGGGCCACCGAGTGCGCCGGGGGATGCGGCGTGCTCACCGCGAGCACCACGTCGTACGCACCGCTGCCGGCGAACCCGCGCACCACCTCGGCGAACCGGTGCGGCCCGCCGACGATGGCGCCGAGATCGAGCGGGTTGGTCGGGCTGCCGTGTTCGACGAACGCGGCCACGTCGATGGCGAGCTCCTGTGGCGGTGGCAGCAGCCGTAGCCCCTCGCCGGTGAGCAGGTCGGCGAGCAGGATCGCCGTACCGCCGGAGTGGGTGACCACACCCACCCGGTCGCCGGTGGGTACCCGGCTGTACGCCATCAGCTCGGCGACGTCGAGCAGCTCACCCGGGGTGCTCGTACGGACGATCCCCAGCGCGTCGCACACCCCGTCGACCACCCGCGACGCGGACGCGAGCGCACCCGTGTGCCCGCGCGCGAGACGCTGGCCGGTCTCGCTCGTACCCAGCCGGCAGGCGACGACCGGCTTGCCGCCTGCGTGCGCGTACCTGACGGCGTCCACGAACGCGCGCCCCTCGCGTACGGTCTCGAGCACGACGGCGACGACCCGCACCGCGGGTTGATCGGCGAGCGCGACGATGCCGTCGGCCACGGTGAGATCGGCCTCGTTGCCGGTGGAGATCGACGCCGCCAACCCGCTGCCGCGCTCGGCCGCCAGGTTGTGCAGGTAGCTCCCGGTGCCGCCGCTCTGCGTCACCACGCCGACCGGGCCGGTCCGCACCTCGTGCGGCGGCCGGTCGAGGCAGGTGAGAAAGCTCAGCGCGCACCGGCCCTCCGGGTGCACGACACCGCCGGAGTTCGGCCCGAGCACGCGCACCCCGCTCGCCCGCGCGACCCGGGCGAGCTCGTCCTGGGCCTGGCGCCCGGCCGCACCGGCTTCGGCGAACCCGCCGCTGAACACGATGACCGCAGGCACACCGAGTGCACCGGCGTCCGCGACCACCTGGCACACCCCGGCCGCGGGGATCGCACACACCAGGACGTCGGGCACACCGGGCAGCGCGGCGAGCGTCGGCACCACCGGCACCCCGTCGACGGCGACGCCCCGCGGGTTGACGCCCGAGACGTCACCGCGGAACCCGGACGCACGCAGGTGCCGCAGCACCCGCGCGCCGTGCTTCTCCTCAGCGCTGGACAACCCGACGATCGCGACCCTGCGCGGCGACAGCAGGGCACGCCACGCGCCCGCGCTCCCAGACGCACGGCGGCGGTCGGCGGGAAGCACTGTCATGAGCCGGCCGCCAAAGCGCGCATCGCAGCGAGAACGGACACCTGGACGCACGCGCTCACCGCGCCTGAGCGAGGAGCACAGCGGCGGCGGTCCGCGGGAAGCACTGTCATCCGAGCTCGCGTTCCAGGCGCTGCATCTCCGGCAGGCCGACCAGCCGGTTGAACTCGTCGAACGTGATCATCTGGTCGAGCGTTGCCCGGGTGATGCCGTCCCTGCGCAATGCCGAGAGTGCGGCCGCCATGCCGCCCGCCGCCGCGTACAGCGTGGTCAGCCCGCACAGCTCGATGGCCACCCCGATCTCCTGCAGCTGCGCGGTGGTGCTGTGCGGTGTCTTGCCGCCCTCGATCATCGCGACCTGTACGGGCAACGGCACCTCCCGCACCAGCCTGGCGAGGTCGTCGAGCGTCGGCACCGCGTCCGCCCAGAAGACGTCGGCGCCCGCCTCCGCGAACACCTTGCCGCGCGCGACCGCCTCGGCCATGCCGCCGGTGTAGATGGAGTCGGTACGCGCGACGACGACGAAGTCCGGGTCGCGGCGGGCCCGCACGGCGGCCTCGATCTTCTTCGCCATCTCCTCGACGGGCACGACCTGCTTGTCCTCCATGTGCCCGCAGCGCTTCGGGAACACCTGGTCCTCGATGGTGATGGCGGCGGCGCCTGCCCGTTCGTACATCTCGACGGCACGCGTCACGTTGAGCGCGTTGCCGAACCCGCACCCGGCGTCCGCGATCAGCGGTGTGCCGACGGTCGCGGTGATGATGTCGACGAGCCGCACCATCTCCGGTGTGGTCACCAGGCCGTAGTCGGGACGGCCGAGCAGCACCGCGGATGCGTTGTAGTCACCGACGAACACCGCGTCGAAACCCGCGCGCTCTACCAGCAGGGCACTCAACGCGTCCTGTGCGCCGGGTGCGACGAGTGTCTCCGGCGCAGCGATCAGCTCGCGCAGCCGGGCCGCGTGCGTTGCCGCCGTCACGGTTGCCCTCCTTCCGTCCCCGGCGGCTCCCAGGCCGTCACGACGCCGCGCGCCACGAGGTCCGCCACCGCAGGCGCGTCCAGACCCAGCCGGTCGCGCAGGACCTCTGCGGTGTGCTGGCCGAGCACGGGCGCGGGCGCGTTGGGGAACTGCCAATCCTGGTACTGCATCGGGCTCGCCGGGTAGCGCAACGGGCCGAGCGTCGCGTGCTCGTAGGTCCGTACAAGGCCGCGGCTGACGACCTGCGGGTCGTTGAACACCCCGTCGAAGTCGTTCACCGGCGCCGCCGGGATGTCGTACGCGTCGAGCAGCCGCATCCACTCGTCCTTCGTGCGGGTGGCGAACGTCTTGTCCAGCACGTCGGTGACGAACTCCCGGTTGGCGACACGCGCGCTGTTCACCGCCGTGCGCTCGTCGTCCTTGAGGTCCGGACGGTCGATGGCGTCGCACAGCCGCTGCCAGAACTTGTCCTCGCGCGCGGCGATGACGATGTAGCCGTCGCGTACCGAGAACGCCTGCCACGGCACCATGTGCGCGTGTGCCGTGCCCTGCCGGTGGACCGACCGGCCGCTGTTCAGGTGGTCGAGCGCGTCGTACGACAGCATCGACACCAGCGAGTCGAGCATGCCGACGTCGGCGTGCTCGCCCCTGCTGTGCAGCTGCCGCCCGCACAGCGCGCCGAGCACGGAGATGCACGCGAACAGGCCGCCGGCGATGTCCGCGAGCGGTATCCCCGCCCGCGACGGCGGACCGCCAGGCTCGCCGGTGACGTGCAGGTGTCCGGCGAACGCCTGGATCACCAGGTCGAACGCGGGTCGGTCCCTGGCCGGCCCGTACTCGCCGAAGCCGGTGACCGACGCCGTGACGAGGTCCGGGTTCCGCGCTTGCAGGGAGGCGTGGTCGATGCCGAGCCTGGCCATCACGCCGGGCCGGAAGTTGTCGATCACCGCGTCCGCCTGGTCGACGAGGCGGTAGAAGAGCTCCCGTCCCTCCGGGCTCTTCAGATCGAGCGCCACACTCTTCTTGTTCCTGTTCATGAACAGGTGGATCGCGCTCTCCCCGTGCAGCGGCGCGATCCCCGGGTTGCGGTTCGCGTCGCCGGTCAGCGGCTCGATCTTTATCACCTCGGCGCCGAGGTCGGCGAGGATCACGCCGCCGTACGTGCCGGCGATGACCTGGCCGAGCTCGAGCACGGTGATGCCGTCGAGCATTCCGTTCGTCGTCGTGGCCATGGCGCTACGCCGACCAACGCAGCGGCACCAGCTCGCCGGTACGTACGGACTCGTCGATCGCCCGCGAGACCAGCAGCACCTCCTGGCCCTGCTGCCCGGTCGCGAGGATCGGGTCGACCCGGCCGGTGCCGGTGCTTTCGATGAGGGCGTGCGTCTCGTCCTTCATGGCCCCGAAGTACTCACCGAGCGCCCAGTCACCCGGCATCGCGGACCCGAGCATGGCCACCGGCATACTGACGTCAGGTGTGTACGGCGAAGGCACAGCCCGGTCGGACGCGAGCAGCACGTCGCGGTGGTCGTCCTTGATGGACAGCACACCGTCGCGGCCGAACAGCTCGAACTCCATGCTGGCGACGTACGCCGGCCAGTACTCCGGCAGCTCCCAGCTGACGCCGAGGTTGACCACCGGCCCGTCGTCGAAGCTGAGCACACTCCAGGTGGAGTCCGGGGTGTCGTACCTGTCGTGGATCCGGCCACGGCCGCCTTGCGCATACACGGTGCCGGCGCTGCGGTCGGGCATACACCACAGCAGCAGGTCGATGCAGTAGGTGAGCGTGTTGATCGCCGGTGTCGTGCTGCCGGCCCGCGAGATCACCGCCTTCGCCACGGCCCGGGTGAGGTAGATGGTCGACTTCACGCTGGTCAGCTCGCCCAGGTAGCCGGCGTCGACGTGCTCCTTCATGGCCAGGTAGCGGCGCCTGAACCGTTGCGTGAAACCGGTGTAGAGCGCCACCCCGCGATCGTGCGCGGCGTGGATGAGCTTGTCGCCTTCCTCCGGGCGGATGGTCAGCGGCTTCTCCACCAGCACCTGGTGGCCAGCCTCGATCGCGGCGCTCGCCGGCAGGAAGTGCGCGTCCTCCGTGGTCGCGACGATGACGAGGTCGATCGCGTCGTGTTCGACCAACCGCGACGCGTCCGTGCTCCAGGCGTCGGCGGCGCAGTCGTCGGCGAGTGGCTTGGCCTTCGCCTCGTCCACGTCGCAGACGGCGAGGTAACCGACGCTCGGGTGCCGGTGCGCGATCTGCGCGCGCAATCGCCCGATGGTGCCGCAGCCGATGACCGCGACACCTACCCCTTCGGTGATCTGCCGGCTCCTGCTCATCTCACACCTCCCCGTCACCGTCGCGCCGCGGCTGCGCGAGCGAGGATCTGCCTGGCCCGCCTGGCGACGGCGTAGTCGACCATCCGCCCGTTCACCCCGATCGACGCGGACCCTTCGGCCAGCGCCGCCTCGAACTTCTCCAGCAGGTCGCGCTGGTACACCACCTCCTCGTCGGTCGGCGTGAACACGTCGTGGATGACCGGCACCTGCGCCGGGTGAATGGCCACCTTGCCGACGTAGCCGACCCGCTTGGCCAGCTCGCACTCCGTACGCAGCGCGTCGAGGTTGCGGTAGTCCATGAACACGGCGTCAAGCGGCTGCTCGATGCCGGCCGCCCTGGCGGCGAGCAGCACCAGCGAGCGTGCGGTGAGCAGCCCGGTGCCCTCCGGCGTCCACTCGCATCCGAGGTCGACCACCAGGTCGCCCTCTTCACCCGAGCCGAACAGCACCGACTCGACCCGCGGCGAGCTGGTGAGCAGCTCGTTGATCCGCACGATGCCCAGGCCGCTCTCGAGCAGCGGCAGCAGTGCCGTGGAGCCCACCTCGCGACCGCACTCCAGCTCGAGCACGGTGAGCGCGCCGTCCATGCGCCGCAACAGCTCCGGGTCGTCGGCCTTCGGCAGCACGATGCCGGCGATGTCGGCCCGCCCGGCGGCGGCGACGTCCGGCCAGAGGAAGTCGGTGTCGCCGCCGTTCACGCGCACGAACACCGGCACCTCGCCGATGTCCAGCTCGGCGAGAGCGTCCCGTGCCTGCTGCTTCGACGCGACCGGCGCCGCGTCCTCCAGGTCCACGATGACGGCGTCGGTGCCCGAGCGCATCGCCTTCGCCACCAGGTCGGGACGGTTGCCCGGCGTGAACAACATCGAGCGGACGGCTTCCATTCAGCTCACCTCGTCTCGTGGTACCCGCACCACCGCCGTGCCGGTCGTCGTCCGCTGACCGGAGGAGCCGTGCGCCATCCACATCTCGACCGTGGCGGTGCCCGCCTCCTCGTCCAGCTCGGCGAGCTGCCCGTCGATGACCACCGGCTGGTCGACCGGCAGCGCCGCGACGTGCCGGTACCGCACCGACACCAGCTCCGCGCGTTCCGTCAGTGCCCCGGCGAGCGCCTCGAACAGATGCACCGCCTGCAGCGGCCCCTGCACCAGCAGCCCGTCGTGCCCCTCGACGGAGCGGGTGTAGCTCTGGTCGTAGTGCACGCGGTGCGGGTTCCAGGTCGCCGCGCTGAAGAGGAACAGCTCCGTGGTGCGGTACGTGCGCCGCACCGAAGGGACCCGGCCGTCGGTCAGCACGTCGGTCGCTTCCATCGGACTGCCTCTCAGCGGAAGATGCGGGTGAAGTGCTCGACGACGTACGGCGCGTCGTCCAGGTCGGCGTAGCGGTACTGGAACGAGACGAAGGTGAGCTGCCCACTGCGGCCCTCCTTGCGGACCGTGGACACCACCGACCTGGTGCAGACGACCACGTCGCCGGCCACGAACCGCCGGTGCAGGTCGGCGGCCGTCTCGCCGGCCATCGCCTGGTCGAACGCGATCGGCGGCAGGTCGGCGCGCGGCGTGCCCTCCTCGTGCAGCTCCTCCTGCGGCACCAGGTTGAACACCCCCGTGCGTAGCGCGACGTAGAACAGCTCGGGCGCGACGACGTCGGGATACCCACGCGACCTGGCGACCGCGGGGTCGAAGTGCGCCTCGTCGCGCGCCCCGATCGCGACGGCGAACCTGGCGATGTCGTGCGCGCTGACCCGGATGGTGCGGCTGGTACCCACCGTCCGTGCCCATCCGTCCATCGCGGCGTCCGCCATCACACCTCACGAGTAAAATCGCAACACTGTCTCGTTCTAGTCTGAATCCTTCCAGCGACGCCCGCAAGAGCAGGCCGGTCGGTAGCTCCCATAGCGAGACGATGTCTGCGCCACCTAGCCGGCTGCGTCCGGGATCACCGGCAACATCAGGTACGGCCGCATCTCCGCGCCGAAGTGCAGCGTGTTGGTGCCGCCGAAGATCTCCGCTGGCCGGTCGCGCTCGTCGGTGTGCGTGAACGGCCCGACGCCCTTCAGCGGGTACATGGCGTTGGGCACGACGGTTCCCTCGTTCTCGTAGTCCTGGCCCCGCACCAGCAGCGCGACGCGGCAGCCGGCGGGTACCACCACGCAGGTCGGCCAGATCTCGACGTCGAGCTCCACCGGCTCGCCCGGCGTGAGCGGCCACGCCTCGTCGTGCGAGTGGTACGGCCGGTAAGGCAGGCTCCGCTGCGGGTCGAGCTTGCGGTGCGAGGCCCGCAGCCAGCCAAGGCCGACCGGTGTGCGCGGGTCGTTGGACCCGTTGAACACCACCTCGTTGCTCGCCTGGTCGAACACCTGCAGGACGAGGAACACATCGGCGTTCGTGGTGTCCGACGACAGGTACAGCCTCGCCGCGACGGGTCCGGTGATCTCCGTGTCCTCGGCCAGCGGTGGCGTGCTGAAGGTGACGCCGGCATCCGTCGCCGAATAGCTGACCGTGGTCTCCTCGACCGCCGGGTCGGTCGCCAGCCCGCGCTCGGCCGGCTGCAGGTAGTACTTCGTCCAGCGGGTTCGTGCAAGCGGCCACTCCTGCTCCGCCCTGGTCACGAACTTCTCCCCGGGATGGCGCACCTGCAGCTCCACCGGCGGCTGCTGCTGCCAGCCGGTGTCCTCGCCCTTGAGGAAGTGGCCGAAGAACCGCTTCTGCAGGGCGACACCGCGGTCGGTGTAGAACGGCGAGAAGTGCGTGTCGCCGTGCATCTCCAGCCACTTCCGCTCGGACGCCGCCGCCAGGTAGCCCTCGATGTTCCCGCGCGGGTGCAGCCCCTGGCCGCCCCAGTTGCCGGCCGAGAGCAGCGGCACGGTGATCCGCTCGTAGTGCGGTGACCGTTCGCGGTAGTACTCGCCGTCGAGCGGCCGGGTCAGCACGTCGTGGCCGGGCTCGGCGCGGTTGCTGACCAGCGCCTCCTCCGTCATGGTCGCCGGGCCGGCGACCAGCTCCCCGGTCACCGGGTTGCGCTGCGCGCGCTCGCCCTTGCCGTGCTGCACGCGCACCACCTGGCGGTGGAACCAAGCGTCGAGGAACTCGCAGAGGATGCCCCCGTGCCGGCACAGGTCGCGGTAGTAGTCGGCCGCTCCTTCCCACACGCAGATCGCCGTGAGGTGCGGCGGCTGCAGCGACGCGACGTACCACTGGTTCATCGCGTAGTACGAGATGCCGAGCAGCCCGACGTTGCCGTTGCTCCACGGTTGCGCCGCCGCCCACTCGATGCAGTGGTAGAAGTCGCTGCTCTCCCTGGTGGACCAGACGTCGAGGTAACCGGGCGACCTGCCGGCGCCGCGGGAGTCGACCCGCACGCACGCGTAGCCGTCCGGCACCCACTTCTCCGGGTCGACGAGCTCCCAGTTCTGGTACTTGTTCGTGGTGCCCTCGGCCACCTCCGGGTGGGCCCCGACCATCCGGTCCCAGTTGCCCTTGAACCCCTCCTGGAACGCCAACCCCTTGGCATACGGCCCCATCGAGAGCACCACGGGATACTCACCGTCGTCGACGGGACGGAACACGTCGGCGCGAAGTACGGTGCCGTCGTCCATGGTGATCGGCGCGTCCCACTCGATGCGCATGCCGTCGGCCACGGTGGTGCTGGCTTGGTCCATCGGAGTTCTCCCAACGTGCGGTGGTCAACCTGGACGGAGTACGTCGTCGAGCCAGTCGCCCAGCTCGGCGACCGCGATGCTGACGTTGTCGATCTGGCAGTGGTGGTAGCCGCCCTCGTCGCGCGTGAACACGCGCAACGTCTTGTGCGCGGACCCGACGGCGTCGTAGCAGCGCTGCGCGTCGGGCAGCGGGATCTGCTCGTCGCCTTCGCCGTGGAGCAACAGGAACGGACACCGGATGCGCTGCACCACACCGTCGAGCCGGAAACCCGCCAACGCGTCCAGCGCATCCTCGCGGCTGTTCACCCCGAGCACCCAGAGCAGGTGCTGCCAAGGCACGGAGAGCGACGGTGTGTCGCCGCCGTCGAGTTGCGCGAGCCGCTCGCTCCATCTCGCGTGGTAGTCCCACTGCGCACCCCAGGCGACGCAGCACGCGAAGCGCTGCTCGAACGCGGCGGCCCGCGGCGCGTAGTAGCCGCCGAGGCTGATGCCCATCACGCCGATGCGCGCCTCGTCGACCTCCGGTCGCGCAGCCAGCCACTCGTACGCGGCTGTGGCGTACCGCTCGGTCTCGTGGTGCAGTGGCAGGCCACGGAACCTGATGGCTTCACCGTTGCCGGGCCCGTCGACGATCAAGCAGCTGATGCCGCGGGCCGCTAGTTCCGCGGCGCCCTTGAAGTACTGGATCTCCTTGGTGATGTCGAAGCCGTCGAAGTAGACCATGCCCGGTGCCGGCGTCGCGCCGCGCCGCTCGGCGTGCACGAGCAGCGCCGGCAGCGTCGTGCCCTCGTACGGGATCTCCACCGGCTCGATCGCCGGCCGGTCGAGGAACGCAGCCGCGTCCCTGAAGCACTCGACGCCCTGCCGGTACGCGGCGTCGCTCGTTGCCGTCTTCGGTTGGCGGAACCGCTCACCGACGTGGAAGTAGTTGGCGGCGCGCAGCAGGTAGCTCGCCGCGCTACGTCGACGACCGCCGGCGAGCAGCTCGTGGCCACGCTCGGCGACCGACGACGCCATCTCCGACCAGGCGCGGAACCACTCCTCGTCGTCGCCGACCCGGTCGCGCAGCCGCATCCCGACGCGGTGCACCTCACCGATCTCCGCGCCGCCCCACGGCGCCGCGTTCAACGCGATGAGCAGCCCGTGCGACCAGCGGTAGTCGTCGGGGAAGTACGTGAACGCGAGCTCACTGCGCAGGTCCACCGCCATCTGTCGCCCCACCTCCACGTCAACCGATCTCGAGCAGCACCTTGACCAGGTCGCTGTTGCGCTGCAGGTCGTCGAACGCCGCCACGCCGCGCTCCAGGCCGTAGCTGGCCGACCGCATCGGCGCCACGAGCACCGACCCGGTTGCGAGCAGCCGCAGCGCCGTCGCGTAGTCGCCGGGCAGCGCCGCACGGCAACCGACCAGCGTCAGCTCCTTCTGGTAGACGGGCAGGAAGTCGAAGCTCTCCGGCCCGGTCCTCATGACGCCGTGCAGGAGCACGGTGCCCGCCGGACCGGCGAGCTCGACCGCTTGCCGGAACGTCGACCCGACGCCGACGGCTTCGACCACGATGTCCGCGCCCGCACCGTCGGTGACCTTCGCGACGTGCGCGGCGGCATCGTCGGGGTGGCACACCACGGTGGCGCCAAGCTCCGCCGCGAGTGCGCGCTTCGCCGCCGACCGGGTGACGGCGACGACCTCGCGCACCCCGCGTGCCCGCAGCAGTTGCAGGTGGAGCAGGCCGCCGGCACCGAGACCCACCACGACACCCGTCTGGCCGGGGAACACGCCGATCAGCCGCTGCGCGTGCACACACACGCCCAGCACCTGTGCGCAGCCGGCGTCGTCGGTGGCGATCTCGTCGGGTACGGCGAGCAGCCGTGCCTCGTCCGCCGCGACGTACTCTGCGAAACCACCGTCGACCTCGCGGCCGAGCAACTCACCGCGGGGGCAGAGGTTCGCCTTGTCGGCAAGGCATTGCGGGCAACGCGCACAGGCACGGAACGGGTCGACCAGCACCCTGGTACCCGCGGCGAACCGACCCGCAGGCCCCGACCTGGCTACCCTGCCGACGACCTCGTGCCCGAGGACGCGCGGGTACTCCACCGGGGTGATCCCGTTCGCGATCTTCACGTCGGAGCCGCAGATGCCTGCCCGTTCCACGGCCACCAGGGCGGCGCCGGCCGGTTCCGGATCACACACCTCGGCCACCTCGATCTCATGTGGCCGCACAACACGCACTGCCCGCATGCCGATGCCTCGCTACTTCTTCGCCGCCTCCTTGACCAGCGAGTTGTCGTAACGGTCCGGGAGACTGTCGGACGTCGGCGGATCCTGCGCACCGGCGAGCTTGGCGTTCTCCGCCGTGTTCTCCAGGATCGTCTTGCCGATGAGCACGTCCTTGGGATAGGCCTGTAGCTCCTCCACGAACGTCTCGTACGTGATGGTGGCGTGCTTCTTCGACACCTTCATCTCCTTCTGGATGATGGAGATGGCGGTGCCCTTGTTCGCCGCGTCGTAGGTCCAGTCGACAGCCGCCCGATAGCCACGGAGAAACTTCACCGCGAACTCGTGGTTGTCCTCGTCGCTGTACCAGCTTTCCTTGGCCATGATGGTCGCCAGCATCTCGTCACCGACGGTCTTTACCTCGCTCGCCGTGGCGATCGACTTCACACCCTCGTCGGCGAGCTTCTCCGAGTCGGGCGGGAAGCTCATTACGGCGTCGACTTGCCCTTCGAGAAGTGCGGAGGCACGTTGTGGTGGCGGCCCGGCATTGATGAAGTTGTAGTCGCGCTTCTCCTTCAGCCCTTCGGCTTTCAGCAGCAGTTTGGCCGTGAAGTAGTCGGCACTACCTCTGACCGCGGCTACCCCTATCGTCTTCCCCTTGATGTCCGCCAACGAGTCGATTCCCGACGAGGCGTACATGCTGTACGGGTTCTTCGCGACTTCCGCGCCGATCATCTTGAGGTCTGGTTCCTTGTCTTGCGCACTGAACGCCTGCTGTGGCGTAGCTGTCGCGATGTCCAGAGAACCGGACAACAGTGCCGGAATGATCTTGCCGGTGTCCTGGAAGACGGTGAACTTCAGGTCGATGCCGTACTTCCGCATCAGGTTCTCCTCGCGGGCCATGAGCAGCGGCAGGTGCAGCGCGTTGAAGCTGGTGATGCCGAAGTCGAGTTCCTGCACCCCGTCCTCTTCCGATCCGCCGCCACCGCACGAGGTCGTCAGGAGGAGTACTGCCGCGCAGGCCGCGAGTACCTTTCGCAACGGGTGGGACTTGTTCATGAATCTGGCCTCTTTTCTCGGTTCCCGCCAGCTGTCAGCTGCCCCGTTCCTTCGTTGGCTTCATCCCCATGCCGACCAGGACCTCCTCCTCGATCATCGTCCAGATGTGGTCGAGGATCGCGACGAAATCCGGTCGCCGCTTGACGGCGAGCTCCCGCGGGCGCTCGAAGGGAACGTCCACGAATTCCTTGATCCGTCCCGGTCGCGCGGTCAGCACGATGATCCGGTCGGCGAGGAAGATCGCTTCGTCGATCTGGTGCGTGACGAAGAGCACCGTGCCGCCGGCCGTCTCGCGCCATATACGCAGCAACTCGGTCTGCATGATCTCGCGCGTCTGCGCGTCGAGAGCTGCGAACGGTTCGTCCATCAACAGCAGCTGCGGCTGGATGCAGAACGCCCGCGCGAGGTTCACCCGTTGCCGCATCCCGCCGGACAGCTCGTGCGGATAGTGCTCCTCGAAGCCCGCCAGGCCGACAAGCTCGATGTACTTCATCGCCTGTTCCTTGGCTTTCCGCTTCGGCGTGCCCTGGAACTCCAGTCCCATCTGGACGTTCCGCCGTACGGTGCGCCAGGGGAACAGGCTGTCCTGCTGGAACACCACCCCTCGGTCGGGTCCCGGCTCGGTCTCCTCGGCGCCGTTCACCAGCAGCTGCCCTGAGGTCACGGCCTCCAGGCCGTCGACTGTACGTAGCAGGGTGGTCTTGCCGCAGCCGCTGGCACCTAGGAGCGCGACGAACTCGCCGGGTGCGACGGTGAAGCTGATGTCGCGTAGTGCCTCGAGTGCGACGTCCTTCTTGGTGAAGACCTTCGACACCGAACGTGCCTCGAGTCTTGGTGTCATGGCCTCGTTCTCCACTGTGGTCACGGCATCTTGAAGTCGCGCCATGGGGCGAGCCACCTTTCCAAGCGGTACATCAGCCGGATGAGCGTCATCCCGATGAGGGCGAGGATGAACACGCCCAGCCAGACCTCTGCGGTGGAGAAGTTCTGTGAGGCGATGAAGACCATGTGCCCGAGACCCGCGCGGGCGCCGAAGAACTCCGCGACGACCACGGCGATGAGCCCCCGACCCACGGCCAGCCGCAGTCCGGTCACGATGAACGGCACCGCGGACGGGATCAGCACCTGGGTGAAGATCTGCCGCCGGCTCGCACCGAATGAGTACGCGCACTCGATCAGGTTGTAGTCCGTCGTCCTGATACCGGACGCCGTGTTGATGATCACCGGGAAGATCGCCAGCGTGATCACCACGGCGACCTTCGCCGACAGGCCGATGCCGAACACCACGATGAACAGCGGTGCCAGGGCGATCAGCGGCGTCGAGTACAGCGCCGAGATCCACGGGTCGAGGAAGTCGAACACGATCTTCGACGTCGCCATGAAGACACCGATGACGATTCCCGCAGCCGAGGCGATCAGCAGACCCACGGTGAAGCCCTGGAAGCTCGCGAAGAAGTCCCGCCAGAGCTGCCCCGATTTGATGGTGTCCACCAGCGCCCCGGCGATGTCGCCGAGCGGCACCATCACGAGCGCGCTGGTATTCGCGGCGGCGATCTGCCAGATGCCCAGCCCGAGCAGCACGGTCAGCACCGTGTGCACGAGCACCGAGCGCCGGCGGTACCAGGCCATCAGGCCACGCTCGGCCTCCGGCGTCCGCACCGTCGGCGCGTCGCCGTTGCCGTTCTTTCCGTTGCCGCCGTTGTTGTCGCTGCGGTTCGCGGTTGCCTGCGCTGTCACTTCGCCCGGCATCACCGACGCCTCCTTCAAGCAGCTACTGCATCGTGCACATTGCATCGCCAGTGGTTACGCGAAACTGGCGACGAATACCGCCGCACCGACTCCGCAACCGAGACCCGCGCGCTCATGGCGTCAGCCCTCGGTGAGGATCGGGTTGGCGGCGAACACCTCGTGGCGACGCCAGTCGCGCAGGGCTCCCGGTTTCGTGCGCCACGGGGACTCGCCTACGATGTTCCTGTCGTGCTCCTTGCGCAGCCACCGCACCCGTTCGAGGTCCAGGTCGGCCGTGTGCACGCCGGGGGAGTGCTCCTCGAGGAGGATGTCCTCGGGGCTGCAGATCATGCTGAAGCCCTTGTACCCCTCGGCCGGAATGTTCGAGCACAGCGCGGTGTGCACGAGGTTCTCGATCGCGCGCGCCCAGGCGAGCGTGCGCCAGGTCTGGTACAGCGCGCCGCCATACCCGGCGGGCAACCGTTCCGGTGCGATCAGCCCGGCCGGCAGCAGGACGACGTCCGCGCCCTTCAACGCGAGGATGCGGGGCTGCTCGGGCGCGTAGACCTCACTGCACATGAGCAGGCCGATGCGGCCGACGTCGGTGTCGAACACCGGCAGCTGGTCGGCCGGCACCCAGTCGAAGTCCCAGTACTCACCGCCGCGGTAGATCCACGGCGCATGCCGGGGAACCGTACGGCGGTACCTACCGATCTCACGGCCGTCCGGCCCGAACAGCGCAAGGCTGTTGTAGCAACGGTCGCCGGCAGCATCCAACGGTTCCGCGAAACCGCCGACCAGGTGTACGCCGTTCGACCGCGCGATGTCCGCGAGCTCCCGTACGGGCGTCCAGGTGATCGGCGCACGCCACTGACCGGGGAAGGTCTCCGGCAGGCAGACGAGGTCGGCACCCTGCGCGGCGGCCTGCGCGACGTAGTCGGCGGCAGCGGCGACGTTCACCGCCGCCGCGTCCGCGCCGAACCGGGTCAACGTGTTGACGACTGCGAGCTTCATGGTCATGCCTACCTACTTCACGGCGATCGGGTTGAGTGGCGAGCCGACGGCGCGGGTGAACGGCAGCGGTGGGCCGCAGAACATGAACTCGTAGACGCCGTCTTCGGCGCAGTCGTCGGCCAGCGGCTCGAGGTCGTAGATCTCACCGACCCACAAACCCATGTGCACGATGAACACGATGTGCACCGGTTGGAAGACGTCCTGCGTCTCGTTCGGCCGCACCTCCATGCCCCAGGTGTCGGTGGCGACCGCGGCGACGTCACGCTCGGCGATCCAGTCGACGCTGTCCAGGCCGAGACCGGCCGCGTCGCCGCCGGCGTAGTCGCCCCAGCGGCCGGCGGCCCGCACCTCCGCCATGGCACCGGTACGGACGAACACGAAGTCGGCCGCGCCGACGTCGACCTGCCCGTACTCGGCGGCCCGGTCGAGGTCGGCCGCGCCGATCGCCGTGCCCCGCGCCAACCACGACACCCCCTGGCTACGCGGTATGTCCAGCAGCACGCCGCGCCCGACCATGCCGTCCGCGGCGTTGCGCACGTCGTTCTTCAACGCGCCCTTGCTGCTCACCTGGTCGGCGCTGTACCCGTTGTAGATGACGTCGCCGTCGACGACGTGCCCGAGCGCGTCCCACTGGGTGCCGCACTGCAGCGGCATGATCACCAGGTCGTCGTTGCCGCGGAAGTGCTTGTCGACGCCGCCGTAGAAGTCACGCACTGAGCTGCCTACGAGCGCGTCCGCGCCGTCGCGGGTCATCAGGTGGATCGGGTTGAACCTGCTGTACGAGCCTTGCTGCGGGCCGTCCTCGTCGAACGGCAGTGCCATGGAGATGACCTGTCCCTTGCGCACGAGCGTCGCGGCGGCGAGCACGTGCTCCGGTTGGACGAGGTTCAACGTGCCCCGCTGGTCGTCGGCGCCCCAACGCCCCCAGTTCGAATGCTTCGCGCAGAGCTCGCGGACGGTGTCGATACTCGGCTCGGTCATCAACCCTCCTCGACGCCTGGCAGGCGACGCTGGTCGTCAGAGCAGCAAACGGTCACAGAATGCGGTGCGGGACATCACGTGGGCGTCGCCTTCGGTGACGAGCACCATCTCCTCCAGCCGGACCCCGCCACCGCCGCGTACGCCGTCGACCCAGATCAGCGGCTCGACGGCGAACACCATGCCGGGCTGGAACTCGTACACCGGCGCACCCGGCAGGTTCTCGCCGATGTACGGCGGCTCGTTCGCGCCGATACCGACGCCGTGGCCGATGAACAACGACAGGAACCGACCGCCGAGGCCGTATCTCTCCGCGTGCTCGGTGATGGCCCTCGCCGCGTCCGCGTTGGTGCGGCCGGGCCGCATCTGCTCGATGCCCGCGTGCAGCCCCTCGTACACCGCCGTGTAGATCTCCCGCTGACGCCGCGACGGCGTGCCGCAGATCGTCGTACGTGCGACGTCGCCGTAGTACCCGGACCAGCAGGCGCCGATGTCGATGAAGACGACATCGCCGTTGCGTACGAGCTTCTCGCTGGTGATCCGCCGCGGCGGCGCCATCCGCTCGCCGGACGCGACGAACGGCGTCATCACGTGCGCGTACTCGCCACCGAGCCGGAACAGCGTGTGCATCGCGGCGGCGGCGACCTCGCACTCGCGCACGCCGTCGCCGACGACGGCGACGCCGCTGGCGGTCACCGCGTCCGCGAGTGCGGTCGCCTCCTCCAACAGCGCGATCTCCCCGGGGAGTTTGATAGTGCGCGCCTGCTGCATCGCGGTGTCACCGTCGGCGATGGTCAGCGAGGGGAGGGCTGCGCGCAGCTCCTCGACGAGGACGGTGTTCGCCTCGTCCATGCCGACCCGCGCGTCCACGAGCCCGTGCGTACGGAGCACAGGCGCGAGCACCTCACGCACACAACCGGCGACGAGCTCGCGCTGCTCGACGATGGGGATCGTGTGCACCTCGGCCAGCCACGGCATCGTGCGTTCCACGCGGTCCCGCTCACCCCCGGAGCAGAACAGGATCGGCACGCGTCCCTCCACCAGCAGCGCACCGTTGAGCGCGGTCGTCTTGCCTGCGATCAGCTGCGGCCGCAGGTCGGTCAGGTACCTGACGTTCTCGTCCTTCCAGACGAGCAACGCGTCGAGGCCCGCGTCGGCGCGCTGCTTCTGCGCCCGCTCGACCCGCTCCTTGCGCAGCGCACGGTGGTCCACCCGGTCCTCGTACGAGGCGTTGAACTGGCCCTGGGCGTACACGGTCACCTGCGCGACACCTTCCGCGGGTACTCCTCGTAGTCGACCGGCTCGCCGTTGACCTTCGCGTTGCTGACGACGGGTACCGGATGCTCGACCGCTGCGTGCGCGTAGCAGCCGCCCTCCGCGTTCCTGATCAGGGCCGCGACCCTGGGCAGCTCGTCGTCGCTGTCGATCTCCAGGTCGATGTTCATCGCGTGGCACTTCGACGCGATGGTGCCGGCGAACACCGACCCCTCGCTCGTCCACTGCCCCTCGACGGTGCACCTGACGTTCTTCAGGTCGACCTTGAGCATCTGCCCGTACCTGACCACCTGCGTGACCAGACAGAGCGCGACACCCGCGGTGAAGTAGTGCAGCGGGTAAGGGAACTCCTCGTCGCCGCCCATCCGCGCCGGCTCGTCGCTGAAGAACGTGAAGCCGTGGCTGTGCGCCTCGTGCTTCATCTTCTCCAGGTGGACGGCGTCCGCCTCGATCGTCACGACGCGCTTCAGCACGTCCGGGTCGAGTCCACTGAGTTCCTGGCGGCTCATCTGGCTCCCTCCTCCGCAGCGTTGCGGCAGGAGACATGGCGGCGTTGATCCCCGAGGGTGGCCAACAAATGCAACGCTGTCTCGTTTATAAGTGTCACCGCTCTCGCAGCGGCGCGCAAGGGGTGCTCACGTTCTTTCCGCCAGACGGGCGGCCACACAGGGCGGACACACTCGGCGTGATCACAGAGACAGTGGATGGACGAACCGCAACCGGAGTGCGGTCAGCTGTCGGGCACGGTCTCCTTGGCGGCAGCCGCCTCGACGTAACCGAGGCGCGCGGACAGGTCCCTGCCGGCCTGCTTCACCGCGTCGGCGATCTCCGGTGCCGACCGTACGTCGAACCGCTGCGCCGGGCAGGTGTAGACGATCGAGCCGCGGCAGGTGCCGCCCGGCCGGAAGAACGGCGCAGCGATCGCGCACCCACCGATCACCCGCTCACCCATGCTCATCGAGTAGCCGCGCCCGCGGTCCTCCTCGACCTGGTGCCTGAGCTCGTCGACGTCCACGATGGTCTGCTGCGTCAGCGCCACGAGCTCGGTGCGGCGGACCACCTGTTCGAACTCGTCCGGGGACAGGCCGGCGAGGATGGCACGACCGCCGGCACCGGCGTGCAACGCCGACCGCTCACCGACGTCGATCACGTAGCGGACGGTGCGGTCGCAGTCGACCTTCTCCCTGAACATGATCTGGTCGAGCTCCCTGGTGGCCAGGTAGCACGTCTCGTTGAACCGCGCGGCGAGCGCGCGCACGATCGGCTCGGCCGCCTCCCACAACGTGTCCCTGCCGTGGATGGTCGCGGCCAGCGCGAACAGCCGCGGCCCCGCCTTGAACCGGCCGGTGATCTCGGACTGCTCGGCGACACGCAGCTCGCAGAGCTGGTCGAACAACCGCGACACGGCGCTCTTGTCGATGCCGGTCTCCCTGGCCAGCTCCCGGACGCCGATGCCGTGCTCGTGCGCAGCGAGCGCCTCCAGCAAGCTCACCAGCTTGCTGGCGGTGCTGTGCCGAGCCAGCCGCTCCTCGGTCAACCCCACGACCGTCGCACCATGTACTGCATGATGGCCTCCCCTACGGGTGTGGAACAGGCACGATACCCCGCACCGGCCGTCACGGTTGCCTGGCTTCCAGCTCGCGATCGATGCGTACACCGAGCGCGGCCGCGTCGAGCTTCCTGAGCTCCGACTTCTGTACCTTCGCCGTCGAGGTCTTCGGCAGCTCGTCGGCCACCAGCTCGACGAACCGCGGCACCTTGAAGCCCGCCAACCGTCCTGCGCACCAGGCGAAGACCTCGCCCGCCGTCACGTGCGCACCCGGCCGCGGCACCACGTACGCGAGCAGCTCCTCGTCGGTGAACTCCGAAGGCACGCCGACCACCGCGGCTTCGAGCACGGCCGGGTGCTGCTCGATGATCCGCTCGACCTCCAGCGAGGAGACGTTCTCGCCGCGGCGGCGCACGATGTCCTTCTTCCTGTCCACGAAGTAGAACGTGTCGTCCTCGTCGCACCAGGCGCTGTCGCCCGTATGCAGCCAGCCGTCCACGAGCGTGGCGGCGGTGCGTTCTTCGTCCCGCCAGTAGCCGGCCATCATCGCCGCGTTGCGCAGCAGCAGCTCGCCCACGACACCCGGCCCGACCTCGCTGCCCTTGTCGTCGACGACACACGCCTCCGTCCGCGGCACCGAGGGATCGGGGTGGTGCCTGGGCACGCCCATCGAACCCTCCTTGCGCACCCCGTCGAACGGCTCCAGCAGACCGAACGTCGTCTCGCTCATGCCGAACCCGGAGACCACCGCCATCTGGAACTTGCGTTCGATGTCGTCCCTCATCTCGGGCACGAGCGCAGGCACGCAGTACGCCACGTGCGCGTCGTTGTCCAGGTCGTCCGCGGTGGGCGCCTTCTTCGACAGGATGACCGCCATGGCACCGATCAGGTTGAACGCGTTGACCCGGTACTGCCGCACGTGCGACCAGAACGTGCTGGCACTGAACCGCGGCGCGAGCACGATCGTGCCGCGGTTCGCCATCGCGCCCATGGTGGAGTACGACTGCGAGTTGATGTGGAACAACGGCAGACAGGCGTAGATCCGTTGCCCCTGCTGCATCCGCATCCAGTGCGGGTACGCCTGCCCGGTGAGCACGAAGTTCTTGTGCGTCTGGATGACGCCCTTCGGGTACCCGGTCGTGCCTGACGTGTAGATGAGGCTCATCGGGTCGTAGCCACTGAGGTCGACGGCGGGTGCGACGGGATCCGCGGCGGCCATCGCCGCGGCGAGGTGGTCGTAGCCGGGCACCTCGCCGACGGTCAGCAGCTGCCGGATGGACGCACGGGCAGCGGCGTCGGCGGACAGGAACGTGGTCAGGTGGTTGGCGTCGACGAGCGCCGCGCACGGCGTCGAGTCGCCGAGCAGGTACCCGATCTCCTCACCACGGAAGCCGGTGTTGACCGCGACGAGGATGCCGCCGATCTTCGCCAGCCCCAGCCACGCGTAGAGGAACTCGGGTGAGTTGTCGACCATGAACGCCACCCGGTCGCCCTTGGCCACCCCGAGCTCGCGCCACATGCACGCGGCCCGGTCGACCCGCTCGTTGAAGTCCGGGTAGCTCACCTCGCGGCCGTCCGGCGCCCAGATGAGGTACGGCGCCGTGGGCCCGCTGTCGACGGCCTCCTCGAGCAAGGAGCGCACGGTCAACGCGGCAAGGTCCATGGGCGATCTCCGATCGGAGAAATACAAGACACCGTCTTAGTATCGATGGCCGGGTGGCGACAGGTCAACTGACTGCCGCGCCCGGTCACGAGGTGATGGTGGCCGCGATCTCCGCAGCGCCCTCGCGTACCAGCGCGCCGAGCTCGGGGAACCTACCCTCGGGCACCCGGTCGGTCGGTCCCCAGATGCTGACGACCGCGCACGGGCGGCCGTTGCGGTCGAGCACGGGAGCGGCCACACCGTTGAGGTGCGGCTCCATCTCGCCGATGCTCACGCCGTACCCCTGCGCCCTGATCCGCGCCAGCTCGGCCCGTAGGACCTCTTTGTCCGTACGCGTCGTCTCGGTGTACGCCGCCAGCGGCGCGGCGAGCAACTCGGCCAGCTCGGACTCCGGCAGCCACGCCAGCAGCGCCTTGCCCGCGGAGGTCGCGTGGATGGGCACCTGCCGGCCGATCCAGCGGGCGGTGAGCACGACCGGCGGGGCGACCTCGTCGACGTAGGTGAGCTCGAGCCGGTGCGCCACCGCGAGGTTGGTGGTCTCGCCGGTCTGCCGAGTGAGCCGCTCCAGCACGTGATGGGCACGACGGGCCAGGCCCTCGACGCCGGCCGTCGTCGACAGCCGACTGATGGTGAAGCCGATCCCGTACCGGTTCGTGGCCGGGTCGCGCTCGACCATGCCGTGGTGCTCCAAGGTGGCGAGCAGCCGCCAGGCGGTGGCGCGGTTCAGCTCACAGGCGACCGCGAGCTCCGCCGCCGTACTGCCGCCAGGCGGGGCCGCGGAGACCGCGTTGAGCAGGGCGACGGCACGGTCCACGGACTGCACCCGGCCGCCGTACGGAGCGGTCGCCGGTGTCTGCTGCGTCTTGACGGCTCTCACCGCCACTCTCTACCGTCATGGAAGTCGTGTTATCTGAACAATCATTGCACATTATGCGACGGAGCCGCGGGTGGTCGAGCACGGCGACAGCGAGCGGGTGGTGACCCCGTACGAAGGCACCGGCCACCGGCCGTGGGACAGCTCGGCGGAGATACCCGCCCCACTGCGCCTGCACGAGACGACGGTCAGCCCACGCTGGGTGGACTACAACGGCCACATGACCGAGTCCGCGTACCTGCTGGTCGTGGGCGACAGCTCGGACGCGTTCTTCCGGTACCTCGGCATCGACGAGGAGTACCGGGCAACCGGCGGGTCGCTGTACACGGTGGAGACGCACCTGCACAACAAGCGCGAGGTGAGCGAGGGCGAACCGCTGGCGCTGAGCCTGCTGCTGCTCGGCCACGACGAGAAGCGCGTCCACATCTTCCAGGAGATCCGGCACGGCGAGTCCGGCGCGCTGGTGGCGTCGGCGGAGCAGATGCTGCTGCACGTCGACAGCCGGGTGGGCAAGACGTCGCCGCTGCCGGAAGTCCTGCAGGAACGGCTGGCGGCGATCCGCCGCGCGCACGCGGCCGTGCCCGTACCCGACGTCGTCGGTCGACCGATGGGCCTGCCCAGCCGGCCACAAGCGCACTGAGGGAGGATCGCCCGTGGAGTTCGCACTCACCGACGAACAGCGGATGATCGTGGACACCGTCCGCAGGTTCGTGGCCACCGAGCTCGAGCCGCACGAGGAGGAGATCGAACGGCTCGACGAGGTGCCGGCGGAGCTGGCCGAGCAGATCCGCAAGAAGGCGCTGGCCGCCGGGCTGTACGCGGCGAACATGCCCGCGGAGCTGGGCGGCGGCGGCCTGGACGCCACCAGCATGACGTTGGTCGAGCGGGAGCTCGGCCGTACCAGCTTCGCCCTGCAGTCGCTGGTCGCACGTCCAGGCAACATCCTGCAGGCCTGCGAGGGCGAGCAACGTGAGCGCTACCTGTTGCCCACCATCCGCGGCGAGCGGCACGACTGCCAGGCGATGAGCGAGCCAGGTTCTGGCTCGGACGTCCGGTCGATGACGACCAGGGCGGTACGCGACGGCGACGACTACGTCATCGACGGCACGAAGCACTTCATCAGCCACGCCGACGTCGCCGACTTCGTCATCCTGTTCGCGGCCACGGGTACGGAGGACACACCACGTGGGCCGAAGAGCCTGATCACGACGTTCCTCGTCGACATGGACACCCCGGGGCTCACGCTGCGGCGCGGCTCGGCGTGCGTCTCGCACCGCGGCTACCACCAGTGCGAGCTGTCGTTCGAGGGCTGCCGGCTCCCCGCCAGCCAGCGGCTCGGCGAGGAGGATCGCGGCTTCGAGCTGATGAACGAGTGGCTGGGCGCGAGCCGGCTCGCCGTCGCGGCGACGAGCGTCGGACGCGGGCAGCGCGTGCTGGAGATGACCACCGACTGGGCAGCGCAGCGGCAGCAGTTCGGCCAACCTATCGGGCGGTTCCAGGGCGTCGGGTTCCAGCTCGCCGACATGGCCACCGAGCTGGCCGCGGCCGAGCTGCTCACCATGCGCGCGGCCTGGCTGCTCGACCAGGGCACCATGACCGACCAGGACGCGGCGATGGTCAAACTCTACGCGTCCGAGACGCTCGGCCGGATCACCGACGCCGCCGTACAGATCTTCGGCGGCATGGGGTTGATGGCGGAGCTGCCGATCGAACGGTTCTGGCGCGACGCGCGGGTGGAACGGATCTGGGACGGCACGAGCGAGATCCAGCGGCACATCATCTCCCGGTCCATGCTGCGGCCGCTGGGCGCGTGACGATGGCGAGGACCGCGCGAGCCAACCTCCGACGGCTGCTCGCACCCAGGCACCTGGCCGTGTTCGGGGGCGCAGCGGCCGAGGAGGCGATCAGGCAGTCACACGGCATCGGCTACACCGGCGAGATCTGGCCGTTGCACCCGCACCGCGACACCCTCGGCGGGCTGCCGTGCTACCGCACCGTCACGGAGCTGCCAGAAGCACCCGACGCCGCGTTCGTCGCCGTACCGCGGGATGCGACCGTCGACGTGGTCGCCGTGCTCGCCGCGTACGGCAGCGGCGGCGCCGTGTGCCACGCCTCCGGCTTCGCCGAGCACGGTGGCGACGGCGTAGATCTGCAACGGGCGCTCGTCGAGGCGGCAGGCGACATGCCGGTGATCGGCCCGAACTGCATCGGCGTGCTGAACTACCTGGACGGCGCGGCGCTGTGGCCGGACCAGCACGGCGGCCACCAGGTGGACCGCGGCGTGGCCGTCATCACCCAGAGCGGCAACATCGGCCAGAACCTCACCATGCAGCGCAGGTCGCTGCCGCTGGCGCAGCTCGTGACGATGGGGAACGGCGCCGTGACGGGGGTGCCTGCGTTGATGGCGGCCATGCTCGACGACCCGCGGATCACGGCGATCGGCCTGCACCTGGAGGGTCCGGGCGACCCGGTCGCGCTGTGCGAGGTCGGGCTCGAGGCACTGCGCCGCGGGGTGCCGATCGTCGCGCTGAAGTCCGGTCGGTCGACGCTCGGCGCCCGCGCCAACCTCAGCCACACCAGCTCGCTCTCCGGTTCCGACGCGCTGTGGAACGCGCTGTTCGAGCGGGTCGGCATCGCCCGCGTCGAGCAGCTGGAGACCCTCGTCGAGACGTTGAAGTTCCTGCACGTCCACGGACCGCTGGCGGGCAGGCGCCTCGCGTCCGCGAGCTGTTCCGGCGGGGAGGCCGCGCTGGTCGCGGACCTGGCCGAGGACCGCGGCCTGGAGCTGCCGGAGTTCCCCGAACCGACCGCGCAACGCCTGCACGACGTACTCGGCGACCGGGTGTCGGTGGTGAACCCGCTCGACTACCACACCTACATCTGGGGCGACAGGGACGCGCTTACCGACTGCTTCGACGCGTTCTTCACCGCGGACGCCGACGCCCACGTCGTGGTGCTCGACTTCCCGCGCGCCGACCGCTGCGTACCGGAGAACTGGCAGGCGGTGATGAACGCCGTACTCGCCGCCGGGCACGACACGAGGGCGGCGGTGAGCATCGTCAGCCAGCTGTCCGAAGGGCTCTCCGAGGCGGCGGGGCAACGGCTCGTCGACGCCGGCATCACGCCGATGCAGGGCCTCACCGACTGCCTGGACGCGATCGCCGCGGCCGCGACCATCGGTGCCGCCCAGACGAAGGCGGCGGACGCCGTGCCGCTGGCCACGCCGCCCGGCCCGGTCGGCACGTCCCTCGTCCAGCTGGACGAGTGGCACGGGAAACAGGACCTCAGCGGCTACGGGCTGCCCGTACCCGAGGGTTGTGTCACGGGGGCTGCGGACGTCGCTTCTGCTGCCGGGCGGCTCGGCTTCCCCGTTGTGCTCAAGGCGCTGTCCACGTCGATCGCGCACAAGACCGACGTCGGCGGGGTTCGGGTGGGGCTGACCGACGAACGTCAGGTGCGGCAGGCGGTCGGCGAGATGACCGGGCTGACCGACACCTTCCTGGTCGAGCGGATGCTCGGCGGTGCGGTCGCGGAGCTGCTCGTCGGCGTACACCGCGACCCGCAGTTCGGTCTCGTGGTGACCGTCGGCGTCGGCGGCGAGCTGGTCGAGCTGCTCACCGACACGGCCGCCGTGTTGCTGCCGACCACCCGCGACGAGATCGCGGCCGCGCTGCGGTCGCTGCGGGCGTGGTCGATGCTCGCCGGTTTCCGCGGCCGGCCGGCCGCGGACGTGGCTGCCGCGGTCGACGCGGTGCTGGCCGTCGTCACCTACGCCCGCGCGCACCAGGACACGCTGGTCGAGCTGGAGGTCAACCCGCTGCTCGTCTTCGCGCAGGGCGCGGCGGCGGTGGACGTGCTCGTACGGCACGACGAGACGGCGGATGTCGAGGCACGCGCGTCATGAGGAGGACGGATGGCTGATCCGGTGCGGATAGACGTCGACGACGGTGTGCTGGTGGTGACGCTGGACCGGCCGAAAGCCAACGCGATCGACGTCGCCACGAGCCAGGCGCTCTACGAGGCGTTCGCCCTGCTGCAGTCCGACGACGCGCTGCGGGTCGCGGTGCTGATCGGCGCGGGCGACAGGTTCTTCTCCGCCGGCTGGGACCTCAAGGCGGCCGCGGCCGGCGAGGGGATCGACGCCGACCACGGCCCAGGCGGGTTCGCCGGCCTCACCGAGTTCTTCGACCTGGGCAAGCCGGTGATCGCCGCGGTGAACGGACTCGCCCTCGGCGGCGGCCTCGAGCTGGCCCTCGCCGCCGACCTCGTCGTGGCGGCCGACCACGCCGAGTTCGCGCTGCCCGAGGTGTCGCTCGGCATGGTCGCAGACTCCGGCGGCGTCCTACGGCTACCGAAGCGACTGCCAACCGCCGTCGCGACCGAGCTGCTGCTCACCGGCCGCCGCATGCCCGCCGCCGAGGCCAGCAGCTGGGGCCTGGTCAACCGTGTCGTCCCCGCCGACGAGCTGCTGCCGGCAGCCCTGGACCTCGCCCACGCGATCCGCGCGGGCGCCCCACTCGCGATAGCGGCGGTCAAGGAGATCACCGCAGCCACAGCAGCACTACGGGTAGACGAGGGCTACGCACTGCTTCGCAGCGGCACCCTGCCCACCTACCAAGCCATGCTCACCTCCACCGACGCCGCCGAAGGCCCGCAAGCCTTCGCCGAACGCCACCCACCCCGCTGGACCGGCCACTGACCCCGGGCTCACCACGCCCGGCTCCAGTCGGTCAGTCGCTGGCGGAGCGCGGCGGCAGGTGGTGGCGGGTCGGCCAGCATCGCCAGGTGGAAGCCGTGCGCCAGCCCGTCGTAGATCTCCAGCTCGACGGGTACGCCGGCGCGCGCGGCCGTCGCGGCGAACCGACGGGCGTCGTCGAGCAGCACCTCGCTCGAACCGACCGCGAGCAGCAGCGGCGGCAGGCCGTGCAGGTCGCCGTGCAGCGGCGACTGCGGTGCGGCGTCCGGTCTCGCCGCGATCGAAGCGGCCGACTTCGCCGTCCCCGACGACACCCTGGTCGAGTACGCGAACGCGATGCACACGGTCGCCGAACGCGAGCTGACCGACATCCCCACAGACTCCACCGAGGCCGCCGTACGCCACGTCGTACTAGGCACCATCCTCGCCGAGCCGCTGCTGCTAGCCCTCCGCCGCCTCGCCCAGGTCGACGTCTCATCCCGCTACTTCGGCACCAAGGACGCCCACCACTAACTCCCGGCGCGCCGGTTGGCGGTCCACGTGGCGGGATCGCTCTTGACTGCCGGGTGCATGCGGTGCCAAGCTCGGTGATCTGATATCAGATATCTTAAGGAGACGCATGAGCGCGTCGATCCTCATGGCGGACGAGGGCGGTGTGCGGGTACTCACCATCGACCGTGCGCAGCGCAGCAACGCTCTCGACGACGAGGCCAGCCAGCTGCTGGTCGAGCACTTCACCGAGGCGAACGCCGACCCCGACGTGCGCGTCGTGGTCGTCACCGGTTCCGGTGACCGGGCCTTCTGCGCCGGGCGTGACCTCCGCGAGCTCGACGACAAGGCGAAGAGCCAGACGCAGATCAAACAGCCGATGGTGGCCGCCGAGCGCAACCTGCACGAGACGGTCTTCGAGACGTACAAGCCGGTGCTCGCCGTCGTCAACGGCGCGGCGGTGGGCGGTGGTTGTGAGCTGGCGTTGGCCTGCGACCTACGCATCGCCGCCGAGCACTCGTTCCTCCAACTATCCGAGGCGAAACGCGGCATGGGCGCGAACTTCGCCAGCGTGCTGCTGCCACAGCTGCTGCCACGCGCCATCGCCATGGAGATGCTCTACTGCGGCCGGCGGATGCTGCCGGACGAGGCACTGCAGTGGGGCCTGCTCAACGCCGTCCATCCGAAGGAACGGCTGATGGACGAGGCGATGACCTTCGCCCACAGCATCGCCCGCAACGCGCCACTGAGCCTGCGCCGGTACGCGGAGATGGCCAAGAAGTCGTGGGGGCAGCCGATCTCCGCCGGCCTGCGCCTCAACGTCGGCCCGAACCCGTACACCTCCAAGGACCGGGTGGAGGGCGTGAACGCGTTCGTCGAGAAGCGCGAACCGCACTGGACAGGCGAGTAGGGGACGCCATGACCGCCGTCGAGCTTGGCTACTTCGTCAACCCCGAGTACGAGAAGGGGGTCGACGTACGCCGCGCCACCGAGGAGCAACGCGAGACCGTACGGCTGTGCCACCAGCTCGGGCTGCGCGCAGTCATCGTCGGCGAGCACTTCTCCCGCCAGGACTCCGTGTGGCTGCCGCCGCTGCACCTGCTCGGCCGCATCTGCGACCAGGGCGAGGGCATGCTGTTCGGCACCGGCGTGCTCGCCGCGCCGTTGCACAACCCGGTGGTGCTCGCGGAGCAGGCGGCGTACCTCGACGGGCTCACCGAAGGTAACTTTGCGCTCGGCCTCAGCGCCGGTTGGAACGCACACGAGTTCGCATCGCTGTCCGTACCGATGGCCGGCCGGGGCCAGGCGGTACACGAGACCGTGGAGATCCTGCGCGCGCTGTGGCGTACGGAAGGACCAGTCAGCTACGCGGGCAGCCGCTACTCGGTCACCGACGTCGAGCTCGGTCTGCGGCCGGTCAGCCAGGGCGGACCGCCGATCTGGCTCGGCGCGAGCTCACCACGGGCGCTGCGCCGGGCGGCGCAGCTCGGTGACGCCTGGCTCGCCACGTCGCACCTGCCGCCAGGCGACGTAGCCACGCAGGCCGAGCAGTACCGCACATACCTGAGCGAGGCAGGACGCACACTGCCCGCCACCCGGCCGGGGCTGCGCAACATCTACGTCGGCCGCACCATGGAGTCCGCGATCCGCGACGCCGGTCCCTACCTCACGTCGAGCTACAGCATGTTCGACAGCTGGGGACTCTTCGCCGAGGTGCTCGACCAGGCCGGCGATGCGGTCGACTACGAGAAGGCCGCTCAACGAGCGGTCATCGGCGACCCGGAGACGGTCGCCGCGCAGCTCGTGGACTTCGTCGGGGCCTCCGACGTCAACCTGCTGCTTGCCCGTACGCAGTGGCTCGGCATGGACCACCGCAACATCATGGCGTCGCTCGAGCTGCTGGCCACCGAGGTCATGCCGAGGGTCAACTCTGCGCTCGGGCAGGGGGAGCGCTGATGCGGATCGTCGTCGACGAGACCGAGCGGCTGCTCGCGTCGTCCGTGGCCGACATGGTGAAGCGGCGGATCGAGCCACGGCTGGCCGCGTGTGCGCCGGCAGAACCGGTGTCGAAGGAGACGCTCGCCGAGTGCTTCCGCGACATCGCGTCCACCGGCTACTTCGGGGTGCGGGTACCGGAGGAAATGGGTGGCACCGGTCTCGGCCACACGCTCGGCGGCACGGTGACAGAAGCCCTGCCCGCGTTCCTCGCGGTCGCATGCATCGCGCAGGAGGCGACCGTCTACCGGATCGCGCTCGGCGCGGACGAGGAGGTACGGGCCAAGTACCTGCCGGGTCTCATCGCCGGCGAGCTGATCGGTGGCTCGGCCATCAGCGAGCCGGACGTCGGTTCCGCGTCGAACTCGGTCACCTCGACCGTCAGCAGCGACGGGGACGAGCGCGTGCTGAACGCAACGAAGCTGTGGACGTCGAACGGCACGGTCGCCGACGTGCTCGTCGTGCTGGCGAAGGACGAACGCACCGGCGACCCGGCACGGGTGCTCGTCGACACCCGTACGACCGCGGTCACCGCGGAAGAGATCCCGATGAGCGGCCTCGGTCGCGGTCACCTGTGTTCGGTCACCGTACACGCCACCGTGCCGGCCGACCATGTGCTCACCAGCTCCGCCACCAGCGAGCGGATGACCGACTCCTGGACGCTCAACCGGGTCTCCATGGGGCTCATCGCGTGTGCGCTGGCGCAGGCCGCAATCGACTACGCGATCTCGTACGCACAGACGCGGGAGCAGTTCGGCCGCCCGATCGGCCGGTTCCAGCTCGTGCAGGGGCTCATCGCCGACGCCGCCAGCTCGGTGGCCGCAGCCCGCCTGCTCTGCTACCGCGCGCTGTCCGAGATGGAGCAGGGCCGGTCCACCGTGTTGTCGTCGTCGATGGCGAAGCTCTTCGCGACGGAAACTGCGCTGCAGGCCATCCTCAAGGCGCAGCAGGTGGCCGGCACGTACGGCGTGAGCACCGAGCTGCCGTTCGACCAGTGGCTGCGCGACGCGCGCATGCTCACCTTCCCCGACGGCACCAGCCAGATCCAGCAACTCATCATCGGCCGGGAGCTGCTCGGCCTTTCCGCGTTCGTCTAGACACGGCAGGAGGTAGCGACGATGGTCGACGCATCCGCACCGTTGGCGCTCGTCACCGGTTCGGCCAGCGGCATCGGCCTGGCCATCGGCCAGGCGCTGCTCGACAGCGGTCACCGCGTGCTCGGCCTCGACCTCACCGCCGCGGACGATGGCACGCCCTTCGCCCGCACCTACGCGTGCGACATCACGGACGAGCAGCGCGTGCGGGCCGTCGCAGCCGAGATCGCGGCCGACGAGGGCGAAGTCACGGCGCTCGTGCACTGCGCCGGCTGGTCACCGCACGGCAACTTCCTCGACTCGACGCCCGAGTCCGACGAGCGCGTGGTGGCCGTCAACTACCTGGGCCTGCTGCACCTCGTACGGACGTTCGCGCCGCCGATGGTCGCGGCGAGGAACGGACGCATCGTCGTCATCGCGTCGGACGCTGCGCGCATCGGAGTGCGCGGCGAGGCAGTGTACGCGGGTGCCAAGGCGGCCGAGATCGCGTTCGCCAAGTCGCTGGCCGTGGAGCTTGCTCGGTCACAGGTGACGGTGAACGTCGTGTCTCCCGGCACGACGAACACGCCGCTGCTACGGGAGATGCTCACCGACGAGCAGATCGAGAAGCGCCGCCGCGCGAACCCGATGCAGCGCATCGGCGAGCCGGCGGACGTCGCAGCGGCGGCTGAGTTCTTCACCCGGCCGGAGAGCAGCTACATCACCGGACAGGTGTTGAGCGTCAATGGCGGCATGGCCCGGGTCGACTGAGCACGACAGAGAGATCCCTTGGAGCGCTGATGGACTTCACCCTCACCGACGACCAGCAGGCGTTGGCTCGCAGCGTCGCCGAGCTGTGCGCCAAGTTCCCCGAGGAGTACTGGAACAAGGCCGACCAGGACGACAGGTATCCCACCGAGTTCGTCGAGGCACTCACCAAGGCCGGCTACCTCGCGGTGCTCGTCCCCGAGGAGTACGGCGGTGGCGGCGGCACGTTGACCGACGCCGCGGTGATCCTGGAAGAGGTCAACAAGTCCGGCGGCACCGGCCTCCCCGCGCACGCGCAGATGTACACGATGGGCACCATCCTGCGACACGGCAACGAGGAGCAGAAGCAGCGGTGGCTACCCGACATCGCCGCTGGAAAGCTGCGACTGCAGTCGTTCGCCATCACCGAGCCGGACGCCGGCTCCGACACCACGAGCATCACCACCACCGCGGTGCCAGACGGCGACGAGTACGTCATCAACGGCAGCAAGATGTGGACGTCCAGGGTCGAGCACACCGACCTGATGCTGATCCTCACCCGTACCACGCCGAAGCGGGACGTCGCGAAGAAGACCGACGGGATCAGCACGTTCGTCGTCGACCTCCGCGAGGCGGGCGACGCCGTCGAGGTGCAGCCGATCCGCACCATGGTGCCGCACGAGACGTACTCCCTCTTCATCAACGACCTGCGGGTGCCGGCGGCGAACCTCGTCGGCGAGGAAGGCAAGGGCTTCCGCTACATCCTCAGCGGCATGAACGCCGAGCGCGTGCTGGTGGCGTCCGAGGTGCTCGGCGACGGTTACTGGCTGGTGCGCAAGGCGGCGGAGTACGCGACGCAGCGCGAGGTGTTCGACCGGCCGATCGGCTCGAACCAGGCAGTGCAGTTCCCCATCGCCCAGGCGTACGCCCAGCTCGAGGCGGCCAGCCTCATGCGCTACAAGGCGGCCGCGGCATTTGAGAACGGTGAGCAGCCGGGCATGGAGGCCAACTCGGCGAAGCTGCTCGCGTCGCAGGCCACCTGGGAGGCCGCGAACGCGGCCATGACGGCGTTCGGCGGCTACGGCGTCGCGGACGAGTACGGCATCCACCGCAAGTTCAGGGAGGCCCGCTTCCAGCTGATCGCACCGATCAGCAACAACCTGGTGCTCGGCTACATCGGCACGCACGTGCTCGGCATGCCGCGGTCGTACTGATAACCATGAGCGACCAGCGACCGCTGCACGGCCTGCGGGTCGTCGAGCTGACCGGCCGGCCGGGTGCGGCACGCCTGCTCGGTCGGCTGCTCGTCGACCTCGGCGCCGAGGTCGATGCGTTCACCACCGAACCCGCGGCGGCCGACGCGTGGGACACCTGGGTACAGGCGGGGAAGAACACGGTCACCGGCGAGCTGCACCATCAGCTCACCGTCGCCGACGCCGTGGTCACCGACCACACCGGCCACCAGCTCCTACAGCAACACGACTCCGTCGGGCGGAAGCCACTCGAGGTGTGCCTGAGCCCGTACGGCCTGACCGGACCACTTGCGGGACAGCCGGCGAGCGAGCTCACCCTCGAGGCGCTCGCCGGCTTCCTGCTGGCCAACGGGAACGAGGGCGACGCACCACGGCCGACGGGGGTCGCACTCGGCCGCGCGACGGCAGCGCTCGCCGGGCTCGTCGCATTGCTCGCCTACGGCGAAGGCGCATCCGACTGCGTAGACATCGCCGAGCTCGACACGCTCGTCTCGTACCTCGGCACGCTGCTCCCGCCGGTCGCGCTCACCGGCAACGACCCGCGCAGGATCGGCAACAGGCACGGCATGGCGGCGCCGTGGAACGTCTACCCGACGGCGGACGCGCCGGTCGTCGTCTGCACGATGGGGGAGCAGATGTGGCGGCGCCTCACCGAGGTGATCGGCCGGCCCGAGCTCGCCGCCGACGGCCGGTTCCTCGACACCGCAAGCAGAGTCGCGAACGTCGACGCCCTGGACGCGTCGATCAGTGCCTGGTCGAGGCAACAGCCCAGTGCGACCCTCGTGCAGCAGCTCACCGAAGCCGACATCCCCGTGGCTCGGTTGCGCACACCCGCCGAGGTACGCGGGCACCGGCTGACCGCGGAGCGCTCGCTGGTGACCGACACCGGTGCACCACACAGCCCGGTCGCGTCGCTGACGCCGAAGCCGATGCCCGGAGGTGCTCCGCGCCGACCCAGAGCGCCGATGCCGGGCAAGGGGCCGCTCGCCGGGCTCCGCGTCGTCGAGCTCGGCGCCTACACCGCCGCACCACTTGCCGCGAGACTGCTCGCCGACCTCGGCGCGGACGTCGTCAAGGTGGAACCGCCGCACGGCGAAGGCTCACGCCGGTTGGCGCAACGCATCGACGACGTCGGCTACCTGTTCTTCGTGAACAATGCCGGCAAGCACGGCTGCCGGCTCGACCTCGCCGACGCCACCGACCGGCAGCGGTTCGACCAGCTGCTCACCGCAACCGACGTCGTTCTCACCAACCTCTCGGCCGCCGCACTCGACGCGGCCGACCTCGGCGCGGAGTCCGTGCTCGCGCAGCGGTCCCTCGTCTACTGCCAGCTCACCGGCTACGGCAGAGCAGGTGTGGGCGCGGGCCTTCGGGCGTTCGACACCGCCGTGCAGGCCGAGTCCGGCGTGCTACTCACGCTCCCCGACGCCCCTGCGATGAAGGCCGCTGTGTCGTTGGCCGACGTCGCCGGCGCATACCTCGCGGCCGCGGCGACACTCCTCGGCGTACGCCGGCACAGACAGACCGGCGCCGGCCAGCTGCTCGACGTCGCGATGTACGACGCCGCGGTGTGGTCGACGTTCCACCGCTGGTTCGCCGACGAGGCAACCAAGGAACCGCCGGCGGAGACTCTCCATCCGACCACCGACGGCACGGTCGCACTCTCCGCACCCGGTCCGGCCGAACTCGCCGCGTTCGTCGCCGAGGCCGACGGCTCGCTGGACACGAGCACCGTACTCCGACACGCGGCGGCCGCCGGCGTGGCCGCGGCACCTGTGCTCGGCGTCAAGGAGACCGCCGAGCACTCCCAGGTGACCGCACGCGGCTCGGTGGTGCGACAGACGTACGGCGATACGCCGGTGCTGATCACGGGCGCGCCGTTCCACTCCGCAGCAGACCCGCCGACCGTCGCACCGGTACTGCCCACCGACGTCAGCTGGAAAGACGAGGAACCATGACCGAAGGCTTCGAGGACATCCGCTACGAGTACGCCGATCACGTGGCGACCATCACGTGGCGACCATCACGATCGACCGGCCACAGGTCAGGAACGCCTTACGTACCAAGACCTACGAGGAACTCACCACGGCGATCGACGCCGCCGCCGACGATCCGTCCGTCGGCGTGATCGTAATGACCGGTGCCGGCGACAAGGCGTTCTGCGCCGGCGGTGACGTCAACGACCAACGCGGCCGCGACGTCGCCGGCGGTCGCAACCACCTCCGCCGGCTGCTGCGGCTCGGCTCCGCCATCCACGACGCGGGCAAGCCGATCATCGCCGCCGTACGCGGCTACTGCGTGGGTGCCGGGCACGAGCTGCACGTAATGTGCGACCTCACCATTGCGTCGGACGACGCGAAGTTCGGTCAGGTCGGACCGCGGGTGGGCAGCGTGCCGGTGTGGGGTGCCACGGAGCTGCTGCCACGCATCGTCGGCGAGAAGCGCGCACGGGAGATGATCTACACCACTCGCCTGTACACAGCGGCCGAGGCCGAGTCGATGGGCCTGGTGAACCGGGTCGTGCCGGCGGCCGAGCTCGACGACGCCGTACGCGAGATGTGCGACGTGCTGCTCTCGATGAGCCCACAGAGCCTGCGAATCGCTAAGACCAGCCTCAACTTCGCCATCGACTCCATGCGGGCCGCGTTCAGCTCCGGCGCGGAGATGCTCAGCCAGCTCTACGGCAGCCCAGAACAGCAGGAGGGCGCCGCGGCGTTCCTGGAGAAGCGGCGACCGGACTACGGCAAGTTCCGTCAGCCCGCGGGACAGGTCGAGGAGTGACCATGCCGCACGCCGACACCGAGTACGAGCCCGTCGTCACCGTCGAGTACGTGGACGCCGCGGCCGTCGTCAGGTTGAACCGCCAGAAGAAGCGCAACGCACTCAACGCCGAGCTCCTGCTGGCACTCGCCGCTGAGCTGGAGAACCTCGCAGAGGAGCCGGAGGTCGCGGGCATCGTCCTGACCGGTGGCGGGGGCTGCTTCTCCGCGGGCGCCGACCTGAACGAGGCGGTGGGCATCGACAACGTCGCGGACTTCCGCCCGTTCGCCGAACGGGCGGCGCACGTGAACCGCACGATCGAGGAACACCCGAAGGCGGTCGTCGCGGCTCTCCAGGGGCCCTGCCTCACCGGTGGGCTCGAGCTCGCGCTCGCCTGCGACTACCGGATCGCCTCGCCGGACGCCACGTTCGGCATCACGAGCGCACGGATCGGGTCCGTTGCCGGGTTCGGCGGCACCCAGCGCCTGCCCAGGTTGATCGGGTCGAGCAAGGCGAAGGAGATGCTGTTCACCGCCCGCATCGTGGGCGCCGAGGAGGCTGCGTCGATGGGCCTCGTCGACCGCATCGTGCCGGCTGACGGCGTGCTGCCGCGGGCACTGTCGCTCGTCGAGCAGATCGCCCAGGTTGGGCCGTTGAGCGTCGCGTTGATGAAGCGCGCCGTCAACACCGGCCTCGATGCAGACCTCAAGACCGGGCTCGAGCTGGAGAAGGCACTCTCCGGCTGGGCGTTCACCACCGACGACAAGGCCGAGGGGATGACTGCGTTCCTGGAGAAGCGAAAGGCCCGCTTCACCGGCAGATAGGAACACGAACGGGCCGCCCTCCCGGCCCGTTCGAGCAAAGGAGCTCACGTGTCCAGTACTGTTGACGACTGCCATGCCGAACCTGCCAGCCGCGCCGCCAGTCCAGCGTTCGAACCTGAAGGACGCTGTGGCCTCGTACATCCGCGACCTCATCTTCTCCGGTCACCTCGGGCCGGGAGCGAAGATCGACCAGGACGCCGTGGCACAGGTCCTCGGGGTCAGCAAGCTGCCGGTACGCGAGGCACTGATCGTGCTGGAGAGCGCGGCGCTCGTGGAGGTCGCACCGCGCCGCGGCGCGTTCGTCGCGCCGCTGACCCGCGACGATTTGCGCGACCACTACCGGATCTACGGGGCCGTCTCGGCGATCGCCGCCGAACGGGCCGCCTCCGTGATGGAGCCGGCGACCGTAGAGCTGCTGCGGAAGAACGTCACGCGGATGTGCAAGCCACAGCCCGACGACGACCTCGAACAGCTCAACCACGACTTCCATCGGCTGATCAACAAGAGCGGTGGCTCCCGCCGGCTGGACGCGGTGCTGCGCAGCCTCTCCGCGATGATGTTCGGCGAGTTCTTCCAGACTGCGAGCGAGTGGGGTCGGGTGGCCGCGAAGCAACACGACGGCATCTGCACGGCCATCAAGGATCACGACGGCGAGGCCGCTGCGCGGCTGATGCGGCAGCACATCGTTGAAGGCGGCGAGTATGCGATCTCGCTGCTGGAGCAGCGCGGCTTCTGGGAGTAGGCCGGGCAGCTGCTCACCGGGGTAGCGCATGAGCGCGCTACGTCACCCCACCCGCCGTGGCTTCATCGCCGCCTCCGCCCTCGCCGCCGCGGGCGTGTTGACCGGCTGCGGCCGCGCTGCCACCGCAACGACCGGACAGCTCACCACCGCCACGTACTTCCCGCCGTCATACACCGACGTGCTGCCGAGCATGACGGCCTTCATGAAGACGGCCGCGAAAGACGCCGAGCTCAGCTTCGACATGTACGACTCGGGCAAGCTCCTCGGCCCGGATCAGCTGCTCCCAGGGCTGATGGCTGGCGTCGTGGAGATCATGTTCACCACCAGCTCGTACCTCTCCTCTTCCTACCCGATCCTCGGCGCAGTGGAGCTACCGTTCGGCACCGACGACTTCGAAACGCACAGCCGTGCCACCGACACCGACGGCCCGCTGCACGAGCTGATCAACGCCGAGCTGGCGAAGCAGAACGTCCGGATGCTGGGCAGCCTCCTCTCTTCCCCCAGCACGAGAGTGAGGTCGGCTGATGCTCAGCGATGGCACCGTTGTCGTCCTGGCGGTCGTACTCCTCGGCGTGCTCATCGCGCTACGGGTACCGCTGTTCATCTCCCTCGCCACAAGCGGCGCTGTCGGGCTGATCGCAATCCGTGGGTTCGCCGGTCTCGCCCAGGTACCGCTGGCCATGGTCGGCCAGCTGCAGAACTACGCGCTCGTCGCCGCGCCGCTGTACATCCTCCTCGGCGAGACGCTCGCGGTGGGCAACCTGGGTCGCGACCTGTTCCGCGTCGCACACCGCTGGTTCAACCGCGTGCCTGGCGGTCTCGGTGCCTCGGCCGTCGGCTCGTCGGCGATGTTCGGCGCCATGTCGGGCGTCAGCATCTCGTCCGTCGCGGTCATCGGCCGGATGGCCGTGCCCGAGATGCTCGACCGCGGCTACCGACGCAGCTTCGCCAGCGGCTCGGTCACTGCATCGGGCGCCCTGGCCATGCTCATCCCGCCGAGCCTGATGTTCATCCTCTACTCGTCGGTGACCGGCGTCAGCGTGGCGGCACTGTTCGCCGGGGGCATGGTGCCCGGCCTGCTGCTCGCCGTGGCCATGGGTGTGTACGTCGTCGCACGCGCGAAGGCGCAACCGGACATCGCTCCCGGTGCGACGGAACGGTTCACCTGGTCACAACGGTTCGCCGTGCTGGTGCAGACCTACCTGCGTTGCTGCTGATCGTCGGTGTGCTCGGCTCGATCTACAGCGGGCTCGCAACGCCGACAGAGGCGGCCGGCGTCGGTGCCATCGCCGCGTTCGTCGTCACGGGCATCACCCGGCGCGGGTTCACCTGGGCCGAGATCAGGACCATCTTCACCTCTACGTTGCGGGTGTCAGCGACCTTGCTCGTCATCGTCGGTTCTGCGTACGTGTTCACGCAGCTGTTGGTCGTCGCGCGGGTCACCGACTCGATCGTCGGCTTCGTCGGCGGCCTCGACGTGTCGCCGTACCTGGTCGTGCTCATCATCATGGCGCTGCTCGTGGTGCTCGGGGCGCTGGTCGACGCGTCTTCACTGCTGCTCGTGGTGACACCGATCATCGTGCCCGTCATCGAGACACTCGGGTTCGACCCGCTGTGGTTCGGCGTGCTTCTCGTGGTCAACCTGGAGATGGCGGTCATCACGCCACCCGTCGGGCTGAACCTCTACGCGATGAAGTCCGCCGTGCCCGAGCTGCCGATGCCGGACATCATCGGCGGAGTCGCCCCGTACCTCGCCATCGAGTGCGGCATGCTGCTCGCCCTGCTGTTCGTACCAGAGCTCGTCACCTGGCTACCTGGCCTCGTGGAGTGACCGTTGCGGTGGTCACCTTCGTATGCAATGCTGCATGCGCAGGGCTCGGGAGATGGGCGTGGCGGACGGGCGCATCGCCGTCGTGGGCGGCGGGATCGTCGGCACCGCCATCGCGTACCAGCTTGCGGTGCGCGGTCATCGCGACGTCCTGGTCGTCGAACGCGGCGCGATCGGCGAGGGCAGCACCGCGTACGCCACCGGCGGCATCAGGCAGCAGTTCAGCTCCCGGGTCAACATCGAGCTGTCGCGCCGCGCGGTCGCGTTCTACGAGCGGTTCGCCGACGAGGTCGGGTACCCGCTGGACTTCCGCCAGCACGGCTACCTCTTCCTGCTCGACTCCGACGCCGCTCGGCAGCAGCTCGCCGCCGGCGTGCGGTTGCAGCACGAGCTCGGTGTGCCGGTGCAGGAGCTCTCGCCCGCACAGGTGCACGACCTGTTCCCGCAGGTACGTACCGACGACCTGGTCGCCGGCGTCTACTGCCCGACCGACGGCTCGGCCTCGCCGGCCGACGCCGTGCAGGGCCTGTGGCGTGCGGGCCGCGCGCTCGGCGTGACGTACCGGAGGCACCTGGAGGTCGGCGAGCTCGTACGTTCCCCGCAGGGGGAGGTGCGCGGCGTCATGGCCGGTGGTGAGCTGATCGAGGCCACCACGGTCGTCGTCGCCACCGGGCCGTCGGCGGCCGAGACCGGGCAGCGGTTCGGCGTCGAGCTCCCGGTGTCACCGCACCGGCGGCAGGCGTTCGCGTTGGCGCCGGTCGACTGGCTGTCGCCGTCGTTGCCGATGACCGTCGACCTGGCCACCGGCGCGTACGTACACCCGGAGGCGAGCGGTGGCGTGATCGGTGGCACCGACAGGGACGTGCCGTCCGGCACCGACACGAGCGTCGACTGGGACCGGCTGGATCGGCTGGTCGCCGCGCTCGGTCACCGCATCCCGGCCCTCGCCGACGCCAGCGTCGCACGCGGCTGGGCCGGCCTGCGTGAGATGTCGCCCGACGACCACGCGCTCGTCGGGCCGATCGACGACATCCCCGGCCTGTGGGTGGCGGTCGGGTTCTCCGGGCACGGCTTCATGCACGCGCCCGCGATCGGTGACTCGGTCGCCGCCTGGCTGCTCGACGGCACACCGACCGTCGACCTCACACCACTCGATCCCATGCGGTTCCGCACCGGGCAACCGGTCGGGGAGTCAGTCGCGTTCTGAGGAGCACACATGCAGGAGGAGCAGGTGGTACGGGGCGCGGACGTCTTGGTGACGAGCCTCGTCGAGGCCGGCGTGGAGGTGCTGTTCGGGCTGCCGGGCGACACCGGGGTCGTGCTCTACGACGCGCTGCACGGGCGACGCGACGGGATCAGGCACGTACTCACCCGCGACGAGCGGCACGCGTCGATCATGGCGGACGCGTACGCCAGGACGACCAACCGCGTCGGCGTGCTCGAGGTGAGCAGCGGCGGCGGTTGCACGTACGCCGTCGGCGGTCTCGGTGAGGCGTACTCGTCGGCGATCCCGCTGCTGCTCCTCAGCTCGGACATCCACAGCGCCAGCCGGGGATCCGGCGCGCTGACCGAGATCGACCAGCTGTCGCTGTTCGCCGCGGTGACCAAGTGGCGGGTCAGCGTCGAGCGTGCCGGCGACATCCCCGGCCTGGTCGCCGAGGCGCTGAGCCACGCGCTGACCGGACGGCCGGGGCCGGTGGCCCTGGTGCTGCCCGAGGACGTGCTCGACGAGGAGGTTGTGGTCGGCAAGCTCCCGGCCGAGCTCACCGGGCTCGCGGCGGGAGACCTCAGGCCGCGGCCCACGGTCGGTGCCGCCGAGCTGGACGCGACCGCCGAGCTGCTGCTCGCCGCACAGCGACCGGCGATCGTGGCAGGTTCAGGCGTGCACCACTCCAGCGCGTGGGCGGAGCTGGGGCAGCTCGCCGAAGCGGCGGCGTGTCCGGTGGCGACCACCATCCACGGCAAGGGCGCGATCGCCGAGACGTCCGACTTGAGTCTCGGGGTCGCGGGCAACAACGGCGGCCGGCCGTACGTGAACGAATATCTCGCCACCGCAGACACGGTGCTCTTCGTCGGTACCAGGGCGAACGCCACCGACACCAACAGCTACACCACGCCGGCGCGCGGTGAGGCGAACATCGTGCACCTCGACATCGACCCGCGCCGTGCCGGCGCCAACTACCCGGGCAGCCGCCGGCTCGTCGGCGACGCCGCCGTCGTGCTCGGCGAGCTCGGTGAACGCGTGCGCAACGCCGGCGGACGGACCGACGCAGACGTACGGCGGCGGGTGGCCGACGACCGCGCGGCGTGGCGAGCCGAGGAAGAGCGGCCGGAGCTGCCGTCCGGCCAGCTGCTGCCGCGGGACGTCATCCGTGCGGTGGCCGACGTGCTCGGCGACGCGGTCACGGTGCTCGCCGACCCAGGCACGCCGACGCCGAACGTCGCGTCGTACTGGGAGTGCCACACGGCCGGGCGCACGGTGCTCGTGCCGCGCGGTCACGGACCGATGGGGTGGGCGGTTCCCGCGACAGTCGGTGCCGCGCTCGGCGAACCACGGCGGCCGGTCGTCGCGTTCACCGCGGACGGCAGCTTCGCGATGGCCGGCCTGGAGCTGGAGACGATCGCCAGGCTCGCGCTGCCGGTCTGCTTCGTGCAGTTCACCAACGACAGCCTCGGCTGGATAAAGATGCTGCAGCACCTCTACTCGGGGCAGCGCTACTTCAGCGTCGACCCGGGGCCGATCGACGCGCCCGCCGTGGCGGACGCGTGCGGGGTGGAGGGCAGGCGGGTCACCACCGCCACCGAGCTCGAGGACGCGCTCGAACGGTTCGCACAGGCGCGGGCGCCGATCTACCTGGACGTCCAGGTGCCGCACATGATCGACCACCTGCCGCCGGTCCCGTTCTGGCGCCAGGCCATCGAGCGCGGCGGCGGACGGCCCGTGTACTGATGCCGACGATGGACCGTCTGGTGACGCAGGTGTACCAACAGCTGCGGCACGAGATCGTCACCGGAGTGCTCCGGCCGAACCAGCCGATCGTCGAGGCCGACGTCGCGGAACGGTTGAAGGTCTCGCGCACGCCCGTCCGCGAGAGCCTGCAGCGGTTGGCGACCGACGGCATGGTCGTCTCGCAACGGCGTCGCTGGGTGGTCTACGAGTTCTCCGCCGACGAGGTGCGCGAGATCTACGAGGTGCGCGCCGCGCTCGAAGGTGAGGCGGCCGCGCTGGCGTGCCAGCGGATGACCGAGGAGCTGATGGCCGGCATCGACGAGATCGAGCCGGCGGCCACCAGGTTCCACACCGTCGCGCGGGACGAGCGCGTCGAGATCAACAACCGCTTCCACGGCCTGATCGTGCAGGCATCCGGCAACAGCAGGCTGCGCAACCAGGTCGAGCAGAACCAGCTCTACTACTTCAACCGCCAGGTCGCGGCCATGTACTCGCAGGAGGAGCTGGCCGAGTCGTCCAGGCAGCACGGCGAGCTCGTCGACGCGCTTCGGCAGCGCGACGCCGAACGCGCCAAGGCCGTCGCGCACCACCACGTGACGGACGCGCTTGCGCAGATCATCACGAAGCTGTTCTGAGGCCGACCGACGTCGAACCTGGATTTTCCTCCGGCTGCTCAACGAGGGGCTCACCGCGGTGACCTGTCCACCGAAGCCATCAGGCTCGCCTGGTCACCGCGGCCGCGCGCCTCGACCAGGACTGAGCGGGGGTCAGACGACGTCGCCGGTCAGGGTGGCGCCGCCGTCGATGACGAGGGTCTGGCCGGTGATCCAGGCGGCCTCGTCCGAGGCGAGGAAAGCGACGGCACCGGCCACGTCCTCGGGCACGCCGAGCCTGGCCATCGGGTAGCCAGCGACGAGCTGTTCCTCCCTGCCCTCGTACAACGCGGTCGCGAACTTGGTCTTCACCACCGCGGGGGCGACGGCGTTCACCCGCACCTTCGGCGCCAGCTCCACCGCAAGCTCCATCGTCACGTGTATCAGCGCCGCCTTCGTCGTGCCGTAGAACCCGATGCCGGGCGCGGCCCGCATCCCACCGGCGGAGGCGATGTTCACGACCGCGCCGCCGCGTTCGGCGAGCGACGCCTTGTGGACGCGCTGCGTCCAACCGATGGCCGCGAGCACGTTCACCTCGAGGATCTTCCGCGCCGCGTCCAGGTCGAGCTCCAGCATCGGGCCGTACACCGGGTTGATGCCCGCATTGTTGACCAGGACGTCGATGCGGCCGAACGCCCCGAGCACCGCGTCGACCGTGGCGTCCTGGTGCGCCGGGTCGTGTGCCTTGCCCGGCACCCCGAGCGCGTGCTCCGCGCCGCCGAGCGACGCGACCGCCTCGTCCAGCGGCCCGGCGTTGCGCCCGGTGATGCAGACGCGGTACCCGCGCTCGACGAGGGTGCGCGCGATGCTCAGGCCGATGCCACGGCTGGCACCGGTGACGATGGCGACGCGACGTTGACCGTCAGGCATGGGTGGCGAGCTCCTTACCCGGGTAGGTCGATCAGCGAGGCGAGGGCCGTACGATGCAGGTGCGGGGCGCCGAGGAGCAGCGCGTCGGCCTTGGCGCGCTTCAGCCAGAGGTGGGCCGGGTGCTCCCAGGTGAAGCCGATCCCGCCGTGCAGCTGCAGGCACTCCTCCGCCGCCGTCACGGCCGTCTCCGAGCAGTACGACCGGGCCAGCGCGACGGCCGTCGCCGTGTCCGGGTCGCCGGCCGCGCAGCACGCGGCGGCGTAGCGGGCCGCCGCCCTGGCCTGCGTCACCGCGACCCAGACGTCCGCCAGCCGGTGCTTGACCGCCTGGAAGGAGCCCACCGGGCGGCCGAACTGCATCCGCTGCTTGGCGTACTCGACCGTCGCGTCCACGCAGCGCTGGGCCAACCCGACCTGCTCGGAGGCGAGCACCGCCGCGCCCGCGGCGGTCGCCGCGGACACCGCGCGCTCCGCGGCACCGCCGGCCGCGAGCAGCCGGGCCGGTGCCCCGGTGAGCGTCAGGTCGGTCAGCGGCCGGGTGAGGTCGAGCGAGACCACCCGCTCGGCACCGACGGCCGCGGCGTCGACCGCGTACAGGGCGGGCCCGTCGACGCCGGTCGCCGGCACCAGCACGACGTCGGCCGTCGGCACGTCGACGACCGAGGACATCTGGCCGTCGAGCACGGGACCGGTACGCGCACGCACGGAGCCGGGGAACGCTGCGTCCGGCATCGTGCCCGCCGGCACCGCCAGCGTCGCGACCCGGTCGCCGGACGCGAGCGCGCCGAGCAGCTCGGCCGGTCCGTCCAGGTCGAGCAGTGCCGCCGTCGCGAGCACGGCGCTGCCGAGGAACGGCGTCGGTGCCACGCAGGCGCCGAGCTCCTCCGCCACCACGGCGGACTCGCACCAGCCAGCGCCGGCGCCACCGTACGACTCGGGGATGGGCAGCCCGCCGACGCCGACCTGCCGCGCCAGTGCCCGCCAGAGCTCGACGTCGTACGGCTCGTCGGCCTCCAGCCGGGCGAGCACGGCGTCGTGCGGGCTGCGCTCGGCGAGCAACGTACGCACGCTCGCGCGCAGCGCGTCCTCGTCGGCTGTGTAGCGCAGCCGGGCGCACGGATCGGTCATGAGGAGACCTTCCCCGTGAGCATCGTAGCGAGCATGTGCCGCGCAAGCGACGCGATCAGCGCGAGTGAGCGAGGAGCGGAGCGGGGAAGGTCGACGGGGTGCACTGTCATCGGGGCAGGTCCTTCCACGCGCGGTCGGTGTCGACCCGTGGCTCGGTGGGTAGGCCGAGCACCCGCTCCGCGACCACGTTGCGGAGGATCTCCGAAGTGCCGCCTTCGATCGAGTTGCCCCTCGCGCGCAGGTAGCGGTAGCCGGGGGTGCGCGCGGTGAAGTCGAGGCGGTCCGGCCGGCCCATGGTCCACTCGTCGTAGCGCAGGCCCTCCTCGCCGAGCAGCTCCAGCTCGACGCTCGAGATCTGCTGGTTCAGCTCCGCGAGCACGAGCTTCGCCGCCGAGCCCTCAGGGCCGGGTGCGCCGGCGGCCAGCTGCCTGCGCAGCCGCTCCCCGGCAAGCCTGGAGACCTCCGCGGCCACCCAGCACTGCAGCACCTGGTCGTGCAGCGCGCGGCTGCGCAGCTCCGGCCGGTTGCGCCAGGTCTCGGTGAGCCGGCCGATCATGCCCTGCTCCCGCTCGCGCACGCCGCCGATCGCGATCCGTTCGTTCATCAGCGTCGTACGGGCGATCTGCCAGCCGGCACCGATGTCGCCGAGCCGCTGCGCGTCGGGGATCCGGACGCCGGTGAGGAACACCTCGTTGAACTCGGCCTCACCGGTCGCCTGCCGCAGCGGGCGCACCTCCACCCCTGGCGCCGTCATGTCGCAGACGAAGTACGTGATGCCCTGGTGCTTCGGTACGTCCGGGTCGGTACGGGCGACGAGCAGCGCCCACCGGGCGAAGTGGGCGGAGGACGTCCAGACCTTCTGCCCGTCGACGACCCAGCCGTCACCGTCGCGGGCGGCGCGGGTGGCGAGCGCGGCCAGGTCGGAACCGGCACCCGGCTCGCTGAACAGCTGGCACCACACCTCCTCGCCGGTCCACAACGGGCGCAGCCAGCGCGCCTGCTGCTCCTCCGTACCGTGCGCGGCGATCGTCGGCGCGGCCATGCCGAGCCCGATGACGTTGCGCTCCGGCCGGTTGGACGGCGCACCGGCCGCAGTGAACCGCGCGTCCACCTGCGCCTGCCAGGACCGCGGCGCACCGAGGCCACCCAGCCCGACGGGGTAGTGCACCCACGCCAGGCCGGCGTCGAAGCGTGCGCGCAGGAAGGGGAGCGGCTCGGTGCCGTTCGGTGGGTGCTCGGCGAGGAAGGCGTCGACCCTGGCCAGCACCTCTTCCTCGGTCATCGCGACTCCTGCGCGTACTTGCGCAGCTCCCTGCGGGCGAGCGACCGCCGGTGCACCTCGTCCGGGCCGTCCACGATGCGGAGCGTACGTACGCCCGCCCACAGCTGCGCGAGCAGGAAGTCCTGCGACAGGCCGCCGGCGCCGTGCGCCTGGATCGCCTTGTCGAGCACCCACTCCACGGCCGAAGGGGTGGCGATCTTGATTGCCTGGATCTCCGTGTGCGCGCCCTTGTTGCCCACGGTGTCCATCAGCCACGCGGTCTTCAGCACCAGCAGCCGCAGCTGTTCGATCCGCACCCTGGCCTCGGCGATCCACTCCTGCACGACCCCCTGGTCGGCCAGCGGCCGGCCGAACGCCTTGCGCGAGGTGACCCGCAGGCACATCAGCTCGACGGCGCGCTCGGCCATGCCGAGCGCGCGCATGCAGTGGTGGATGCGGCCGGGCCCGAGGCGCGCCTGCGCGACGGCGAACCCGTCACCCTCGCCGCCGATCAGGTTGGCGGCCGGCACCCTGGCACGGTCGAACACGATCTCCGCGTGCCCGCCGTGCGGGCCGTCGTCGTAGCCGAACACCTCCATGCCGCGTACGACGTTCACGCCCGCGGTGTCGCGTGGCACGAGCACCATGCTCTGCTGCCGGTGCTTCTCCGCGTCCGGGTCGGTGCGGCCCATCACGATGAACACCTGGCAGTCCGGCGCCATCGCGCCCGTCGACCACCACTTGTGCCCGGTGACGACGTACTCGCCGCCGTCGCGCTCGATCGTGCTGGCGATGTTGGTCGCGTCCGACGAGGCGACGTCCGGCTCGGTCATGCAGAACGCGGACCGGATCTCGCCGGCAAGCAGCGGGGCGAGCCACTTCTCCTGCTGCTCCGCCGAGCCGAAGTCGTGCAGCAGCTCCATGTTGCCGGTGTCCGGGGCACTGCAGTTGAGCGCCTCGGGCGCGAGGTGCGGACTGCGGCCGGTGATCTCCGCCAGCGGCGCGTACTGCAGGCTGGTGAGCCCGGCGCCCTCGGGGCCGGGGTAGAAAAGGTTCCACAGCCCGCGGCTGCGGGCCTCGGCCTTCAGCTCCTCGACGACCGGCGGGCGCCGCCACCTGTCACCCGCGGCAGCCACCTGTTCGGCGAAGACCGACTCGGCCGGATAGACGCGTTCGGTCATGAACGCTTCGAGCTTGCCGCGCAGCTCCTCGGTACGGTCGTCGTACCCGAAGTCCATCCGGTGCCTCCTACGGCGTAGCGGTGAGCGCGGTGAGCCCGTACCTGGCGAGCGGTAGCACCGCATCGCCCATCCGGTCGAACCCGGCGCCTACGGTCTTGCCCTGCAGGTCGCGGTAGTGGATGCCCTCGGCGATCACCGCGAGCTTGAAGTGCCCGAACGCCAGGTACCAGGGCCAGTCGGCGAGGTCGGCGCCGCTGCGTACGGCGTACCGATCCACCAGCTCGTGCGCAGCGGGGAAGCCAGCCTCCCTGGTGATGCCGCCCTGCAGCGGACTGTGCGGCACCTCCTCGTAGGCGTCCCAGTAGACGCACAGCAGGCCGAGGTCGGCGAGCGGGTCACCGAGCGTGGCCATCTCCCAGTCGACGACCGCGGCGATCCGGTCCTCGTCGTCCACGATGGTGTTGTCCAGCCGGTAGTCGCCGTGCACGATCGAGTGCCGCCCGGTGGCCGGCACCGACCCGGCGAGCAGGCCGTGCAGCTCGTCCAGCTCGGGCAGCTCCCGGCTGCGCGACGCGTCCAGCTGCATGCGCCACCGCCGCACCTGCCGTTCGAGGAAACCGTCCGGCCGGCCGAAGTCGGCCAGCCCCACGCTCGCAGGGTCGATGACGTGCAGGTCGGCGAGCACGTCGACGAGCTGGAACGACAGCGCCCTGGCACGCTCGGCGCCGAGCTGGTCGGTCTCCGCTGCACTGCGGTATACGGTGCCGCGCACCTCGCTCATCAGGTAGAACGGCGCACCGAGCGGCTCCGCGTCGTCGTTGAGCAGCAGCACCTCGGGTACCGGTACGGCGGTGCCGGCAAGGGCGGCGAGCACCCGGTACTCGCGGGCCATGTCGTGCGCGGTGGCGAGCACGTGCCCGAGCGGTGGCCGCCGCAGGATCCAGCGCCGGCTGCCGTCGGTGACGACGTACGTCAGGTTGGACTTGCCCCCGGTGATCAGCTCGGCGGTGAGCGGCCCGTCGGCCAGCTCCGGCCGGCGGTCGGCCAGGAAGTCGCGCAGCGTCGCCGTGTCAAGGTCGCCGGTGGCCATGTGGGGCAGGCTATCGTGCGGGGACGATCCGGCCACGTACTTCGCCGAGCCCGAGCCGGCCACCGCCGGCCGCAGGCGCGGTGGCGGAGATGACCACCTCGTCGCCGTCCTCGAGGAACGTACGCCGCTCGCCGGCGACCGTCACCGGCTCCGTGCCACCCCAGGTGAGCTCGACGAACGCACCGGCCTGGTCACGCCGCGCACCCGAGACCGTGCCGGACGCGTACAGGTCGCCGGTTCGGGTGGACGCGCCGCCCACCGTCAGGTGCGCGAGCATCTGAGCAGGCGACCAGTACATCTCGCGGTACGGCGGCCGGCTGACCTGCGTGCCGTTCCACTCGACCAGGAAGTCGACGTCCAGACCCCACGGATCCTCACGCAGGTACGGCAGCGGCTCCGGCTGCTGCGGCGGCCGCGCGATCCTGGCGGCGGCCAGCGCGTCGAGCGGCACCACCCAAGGCGAGATCGAGGTGGCGAAGCTCTTGCCGAGGAACGGGCCGAGCGGCACGTACTCCCAGGCCTGGATGTCGCGCGCGGACCAGTCGTTGACCAGCACCGCCCCGAACACGTGCTCGGCGAAGTCGGCGCAGCGGACGGGGGTGCCGAGCGACGAACCGACGCCGACGACGAAGCCGAGCTCCGCCTCGACGTCCAGCCGCCGGCTCGGGCCGTAGCTGGGCGCGTTCTCGTCCGGCGCCTTGCACTGCCCGGACGGCCTGGCGATGTCCGTGCCGGAGACGACGACGGTGCCGGCCCGGCCGTGGTAGCCGACCGGCAGGTGCTTCCAGTTCGGCAGCAGCGGCGGGGAGTCCGGGCGGAACAGCCGGCCGAGGTTGGCGGCGTGGTGCTCGGAGGCGTAGAAGTCCACGAAGTCGGCCACCTCGAACGGCAGCTGGAGCGTCACGCCGGCCACCGGGTGCACCGCGCCGCCGGGCAGCTCGCCGGCGACCAGGTCGGTGACGCGTCGCCGCACCTCCAGCCAGCGCGCCCTGCCCTGCGCCAGGAACGGGTTCAGCGACGGCTGCGCGAAGACGTCGTCGCCGAGCGTGGCCGCGAGGTCGACCACCGAGTCCGCGACCCGTACGCCCACCCGCGGCGCGCCGCCAGGCGGCGCGAACACGCCGTACGGCAGGTTGTCGAGCCCGTACGGCGAACCCTCGGGTACCGCCATCTTCACCGGCCTCACGGTACGCGGATCTTGACCACAGGTGGCCGGCCGTCATAGGGATGGTCCTGTGCCGCAGCCCATCGTCCGCACCGTTCTCGGCGACGTCGACCCAGATGCGCTCGGCCACACCCAGCCGCACGAGCACCTGCTCATCGACCTGCGCCGGCCGCGGAGCAAGCGCGCGACGGCGTCCGAGCGGGCGCTGGACGAAGCGCCCATCACGTTGGAGAACTACTACTACGTGCGGCGGCACCATACCTCCGCCGACCTGCAGCTGTTCGACCGGGACGTGGCGGTCGAGGAGCTGGCCAGGTACGTAGCCGCAGGCGGCGGCACGATCGTGGACGCCACCAGCATCGGGCTCGGCCGCGACCCGCACGGGCTGGCGGACATCGCCCGGCGCAGCGGCGTGCACGTGGTGATGGGCGCCGGCTTCTACTTCCGCGACTACCACCCTGCCGACGTCGCGACGGCGACGCAGTACGAGCTCACCGCGGAGATCGTCGCGGACGTACGCACCGGCGTCGGCGACACGGGGATCCGGTCCGGCGTGATCGGCGAGATCGGGCTCAGCCATCCGTTGCACGCGGACGAGGCGAAGGTGCTGCGTGCCGCGTGCGCGGCACAGCGCGAGACCGGCGCGGCGCTGATGATCCACCCAGGTCGCGACCCGCGGTCACCGCTCGAGGCGCTGGACGTCGTCGCCGCGGAGGGCGTCGACCAGGCGCGGGTGATCATGAGCCACATCGAGCGCACGGTCTTCTCCACCGCGGACATCAGAGCCATCGCCGACCGCGGCTGCTACGTCGCGTTCGACCTGTTCGGGCAGGAGTCGAGCTACTACGCGCTCGCGCCGATCGACATGCCCAACGACGCCACCCGGGTCGACTACATCGTCGACCTGGTCGCGCACGGCCACGGCGACCGGGTGCTCGTGTCGCAGGACATCTGCCACAAGTCGAACATGACGACGTACGGCGGTGAGGGGTTCGCGCACATCCTCGACCACGTGGTGCCGCTGATGCGGCGGAAGGGGATCGACGACGCGGGGATCGCCGCGATCACCGTCACCAACCCGGCCCGCGCCATCGCCTTCCCCGGTTGAGGCGGCGGTCAGCCGTCGCAGTCGCCGGGTTCGAGGGCGAGCCGGTAACCGCGCTTCACGATCGTCTGCACGAGGCCGGAGACGCCAAGCGACGAGCGCAACCTGGCGACGGCCATCTCCACCGCGTGCTCGTCGTCGCCACCGCCGGGCAGGGCGGTCAACAGCCGTGCACGCGACACCACCTCGCCGGGGCGGCGGGCCAGCTCGCGCAGCAGCGCGATCGACGCCGGCGCCAACGGCTTCAGCTCACCGTCAAGCACGACCGCACGCCCGCGTAGCTCCACCGTGTGGCCGGCCACAGGCAACGACCGCGCGCGGGCCGGTAGCTCCTCGGCCAGCCGGCGCACCATCGCCCCGATGCGGGCCCGAGCGGGCCAGACGGTGGGGATGTCGCGGGCCTCCAACGGTCCTGCGGTCACCGGGCCGACGCACATCGCCAGCACGTCGTGCCGCAGCGCGCCGACCATCAGCTCGCCGCATCCGCCGGCGTCCGCGTGCGCGAGCAGGCTCGCCGCCGCCGGCGCGCTGGTGAACGTCACGGCGTCGAGCGCACGGGTGATCACGGCGTCCACCATCCGGTCAAGCGGCGCGGTGTCGACCGGACCGACCCAGCGGTATACGGGGACGGTCACGACGTCGGCGCCGGCCAGCTCCAGCGCAGCACAGAAGTCGGGCAGCGGCTCGCCGTGCAGCTGTACGGCGATGCGCTTGCCGTCCACGCCGTCGGTGAGCAGGTGGTCGAGCACCTCGGTGGACGACTCGGACGGCGGCGACCACGCCTCGGTGATGCCGGCTGCCCGTACCGCCCCCTTCGCCTTCGGGCCACGGGTCAGCACGGTGGCGCTGCGCAGCGCGTCGAGCAGCGGCTCGGTGAGCCCCCACGCGTCCGCCGCCTCCACCCAGCCGCGGAACCCGATGCCGGTGGAGGCGACCACGACGTCAGGCGGCTCGGCGACGACGGCGCGGATCGCAGCGAGCAGCTCGGTGTCGTCGGCAAGCGGCACGATCCGGATCGCCGGCGCGTGCAGCACGGTCGCGCCGCGCCGCTCCAGCAGGTTGCCGAGCTCCTCCGCGCGCCGCGCCGCGGTCACGCCGACGCTGAACCCGGCCAGCGGTTCGGGCCCGGGCTCGTCCGCACCGCTCGGCTCGACGACGGATACCGAAGGGTTCGTCATCACGGGCCTCCTCGTCTGGCGGGTCCGGTCATCGGCTATCCCGCCATCGGCAGAGCGCGCTCGCCAGCGTACGCCACCTGCACCTCGTCGCCACGCACCCGGACCGGAACGACGTCCACCGCCAGCGAGTCGTCGGTGAGGCAACGCCCGCTGGCCAGCTCGTACACGTGCTTGAGCATGGGCGACGTGACCGTCGGCACGCCGCCGCGGTCACCGACGATGCCGCGGGACAGCACCGCCGCCCCGCACGCGGGGTCGACGTTGTCGAGGGCGTACACGGTGCCGTCGTGAGTGCGGAACACCGCGGCCTGGCTGCCGTCGGGCAGCAACACCGCGACACCGCGCTCCGGCTGCAGCTGTGTCAGCGCGCAGCCGGTAGTCCACTGCCGCCGTTCGATCATCACCGTCATGTCGTTCACCTCCGTGGAGAGACCGGCTGAGATCCGCGAGGTACGTCGGGTACGCCGAGGTCCACGGGTACGCGAGTCGGAATGCGCTGGTCGCGTTCGACGCTGAACTCGATCGACGGGTCGGGCTCGTGCGGCGCGTTCACGAACGACACGAACCGGGTCAGTTTCTCCGGGTCGTCAAGCACCGCACGCCACTCGTCTTCGTACGAGGCTACGTGGCGCTGCATGGCCGCGTCCAGATCGGCACATATGCCCAGGCTGTCGTCGACGATCACGGCCCGCAGGTGGTCGAGGCCGCCGTCCAGCTGCTCGATCCAGCTCGCCGTGCGTTGCAGCCGGTCGGCCGTGCGGACGTACAGCATGAGGAAGCGGTCGATGTACGTGACCAGCGTCTCGTAGTCGAGGTCGTGCGCGAACAGGTCGGCGTGCCTGGGGCGGAAGCCGCCGTTGCCGCCGACGTACAGGTTCCAGCCGTTCTCGGTGGCGATCACGCCGACGTCCTTCGACTGGGCCTCCGCGCACTCCCGCGCACACCCGGAGACACCGAGCTTGATCTTGTGCGGCGCGCGCAGGCCCCGGTAGCGCAGCTCCAGGTCGATGGCCATGGTCACGGAGTCCTGCACGCCGTACCTGCACCAGGTGGAGCCGACGCAGGACTTCACCGTTCGCAACGCCTTGCCGTACGCGTGCCCGGACTCGAAGCCCGCGTCCACCAGCCGGCGCCAGATCTCCGGCAGCTGCTCCACCCGCGCACCGAACATGTCGATGCGCTGGCCGCCGGTGATCTTCGTGTACAGGCCGAAGTCCTGCGCCACCTGCGCGATCACGAGGAGCTGCTCCGGCCTGATCTCGCCGCCCGGTATTCGCGGCACCACCGAGTACGTGCCGTTGCGCTGCAGGTTGGCGAGGAAGTGGTCGTTGGTGTCCTGCAGCGCGGCCTGCTCGCCGGCGAGGATGTGCCCGTTGCCCTGCGAGGCGAGGATGGACGCGACGGCGGGCTTGCAGATGTCGCAGCCGCGACCCCGCCCGTACGCCTCGACCAGCCCGGAGAACGTGGTGTGCCCGGTGACCGCGACGATCTCGAACAGCTCAGCCCGCGAGTAGTCGAAGTGCTCACACAGCGCCCTGGACGTCTCGACGCCCGCGTGGTCGAGCAGCTGGCCGAGCGCAGGGACGCAGCTGCCGCAGCTGGTGCCGGCGCGCGTGCAGGCCTTGATCGACGGCACGTCGGTGCACTCGTGCTCGCCGACGGCGGTGAGGATGTCTCCCTTGGTCACCGCGTTGCACGAGCAGATCTGGGCCTCGTCCGGCAACGCGGCGATGCCGCTGCCGGCGGGCTGGCCGCCGGCGGGGGCGATCAGCGCGGCCGGGTCGGCAGGCAGCGCCGAACCCACAAGCGGCCGCAGCGTCGCGTACTGCGACGCGTCCCCGACCAGCACGCCGCCGAGCAGCGTACGGGCGTCGTCGGAGACCACGAGCTTCGCGTACGTACCCGCCACCGGGTCGTTCAGCACGACCTCGAGCGCGTCCTGCTCGCGTGCGTGCGCGTCGCCGAAGCTGGCCACGTCCACGCCGAGCAGCTTGAGCTTGGTGGCCGTGTCCGCGCCGGGGAACTCGGCCGCGCCGCCGAGCAGCCGGTCGACGACCACCTCGGCCATCGCGTAGCCGGGCGCGACCAGACCGTACGTGCGGCCGTCCACGGCGGCGCACTCGCCGACCGCGTAGATGGACGGGTCCGCAGTGCCGCAGCCACCGTCGACGACGACCCCGCCGCGGTCACCGAGCGGCAGACCGGCCGCGGCGGCCAGCTCGTCGCGCGGCCGCACGCCGGCGGAGAAGACGACCAGGTCGGTGGAGAGCTCGGTGCCGTCGGACATTACGAGCTGCCGCACCCGGCCGTCCGCGCCGGGCTGGATCGCCTTGCCGGCGCGGTCGCAGTGCACGGTGACGCCCAGCTCGGTGACTATCCGGCCGAGCAGCGCACCGCCGCCCTCGTCCACCTGCATCGGCATCAGCCGCGACGCGAACTCCACCACGTGCGTCTCCAGGCCGAGCGCGACCAGCGCGTTCGCCGCCTCCAGGCCGAGCAGCCCGCCGCCGACCACCACGCCGCGGCGCGCGCCGTCGGCCGCGGCTTGGATGGCGTCCAGGTCGTCGATGGTGCGGTAGACGAAGCACCCTTCGGTGTCCGCGCCGTCCACCGGCGGTACGAACGGCCGCGACCCGGTGGCCAGCACCAGCGCGTCGTAGCCGTGTACGGCGCCCGACGCCGTCGTCACCGTGCGGTTCGCCCGGTCGATGGCGGTGGCCGGGTCGCCGAGCCGCAGGCCGACGAGCGGGTCGGCCGGGTCGAACGCCGGCAGCCGCAGGTCCGTCTCGCTCTTGCCGTCGAAGTACGACGACAGCGCCACCCGGTCGTACGCGGGGCGCGGCTCCTCGGCGAGCGCGGTGACCTGCCAGCTGCCCGCCTCGTCCCGTGCGCGCAGCGCCTCCACCAACCGGTGGCCGACCATCCCCTGCCCGATCACAACGAGTTGTTTCATGCGGCAGCCTCCTTCCGCTCGGCCTCCTCGAGTGCGACGGTGATCGCCTCCACCTGGGAGCGGCAGCCGCCGCAGCCGGTGGTCGCCCTGGTCGCCGTCGTGAGGTCGGCGGTCGTGCACGCGCCGGCCTGCCAGGCCTCGGTGAGCCGGCCCATGGTGACCGTGTTGCAGTGGCACACCACCTCTTTCGGCGCGGGCAGCGCGGGCGCCACCTCGGCCGGCATCGCCCGGCCGAGCAACAGCGCCATCCGGTCGGCGGGTGCCGGGTCGCCGGCGTCGTACAGCCGCACGATGTTCGCCGCGGCGTCCGGCAGGCCGAGCATGATGGCGCCGACGACGCGGTCCTCGCGCAGCACGAGCTTGCCGTAGCGCCCGCGCCGCGGGTCCTCCAACCGCACGGCCTCGGTGTGCTCGTCGTTGTCGGCGTGTGCCTCGCCGAGGCTGGTGAGGTCGAGGTTGCTGGCCTTCAGCCGGGTGACGACAGGCGTGCCCTCGTACGTAGCGGCCGGGTCGGCGCCGGTCAGCCTGGCGGCGAGCACGGCAGCCTGCTCCCACGCCGGCTGGACGAGCGCGCCGGTCTCGCCGCGGTGCTGCGCGCAGTCGCCGATCGCGTGGATGTGCGGGTCGGACGTCGTCAACCGGTCGTCCACCACGACGCCCCGCTCGACGGCCAGCCGCGCCCGCCGCGCGAGGCTGGTACGGGCTCGCACGCCCGCCGACACGACCACGCTGTCGGCGCCCAGCCAGCTGCCGTCGGAGAGCTCCAGGCCGTGGCCGGGCAACCATCCGGTCGCCGTGACGCTCAGCCGCACCTGCACGCCGAGCCCGGTGAGCTGGTCGTGCAGCAGCCGCCCTGCGGTGACGTCGAGCTGGCGTTCCATCAGGTGTCCGACCGGGTGCACGACCGTCACGTCGGCGCCGCTTGCGGCCAACCCGCGCGCGGCCTCGAGGCCGAGCAGCCCACCTCCGAGCACCGCGTACGTCCGGCCCTGGCCGGCCGCGGCGCGCAAGGCGCGGCAGTCGTCCAGGTCGCGGAAGGCGGTGACGCCGCCGGCCAGCTCGCCGTACGCCGTGGTGAGCCCGTCGACCGGCGGCAGCCACGGCTGGCTGCCGGTGGCGAGCACCAGGTCGTCGTAGCCGACCACCGTGCCGTCGTCCAGCACCAGGTGCCGGCCCGCGGGTTCTACGGCGCGCACGCCCACGTTGCAGCGCACGTCCACCTGGTGCCGCAGCGCCCAGTCGGGCCCGTGCAGGTAGAGGTCGTCCGGGTCCAGGCCACCGGCGAGCGCCGCAGAAAGCAGCACCCGGTTGTACGCCCGGTGCGGCTCTGCGCCGAAGACGGTCAGCTGCACCCGGCGCGCGTCCGGGTCGTGCCGGCGCACCTCCTCGGCGAACCGCGCGCCCGCCATGCCGTAGCCAACGACGGCCACCCGTCGGGGATCACTGCTCATGGACTGCCTCCAGTCGCACCGCGCACACCTTGAACTCCGGCATCCGGCTGGTCGGGTCGAGCGCGGTGTTCGTGATGCCGTTCGCCGCCTGTTCGCCGCCGAAGTGGAAGGGCAGGAAGACCGTGTCAAGGCGCAGGTGCGGCACGCATCGCACGCGAGCCACGGCGGCGCCGCGCCGCGAGACGACGTGCGCGCGGACACCGTCGGCGAGGCCGGCACGCGCCGCCGTGTCCGGGTGCACCTCGACGAACGACTCGTCGACGTCGTCGGTCAGCTCGGCGACCCTGCGGGTCTGCGCGCCCGACTGGTAGTGCTGCAGGATCCGCCCGGTGGTGGCACGCAGCGGGTAGCCGGCGTCCGGCGTCTCCGCCGGGTCGCAGTGGTCGACGGGCAGCAGCCGCGCCCTCCCGTCCTGGTGCGCGAAACCGTCGAGGAACAGCCGCGGTGTGTCGTCCTCGTCGGCGCACGGCCAGTGCACGGCGGCGCCCGCGTCCAGCCGCGCGTAGTCGACGCCGGAGTAGTCGGCGACGCCACCGGCGGACGCCTCGCCGAGCTCGGCGAAGACCGTCTCCGGGTCGGCGGGGAACCGGTCGGCCGGCTGCCCGAGGCGTACGGCCAGCTCGTGCAACACCTCGAGGTCCGTGCGCACGCCGGGTGGCGGAGCGGTCGCGCGCCGCCGGCGCAGCACCCGGCCCTCCAGGTTGGTCATCGTGCCGTCCTCCTCCGCCCACTGCGTCACCGGCAGCACGACGTCGGCCAGCTCGGCCGTCTCCGACGGCACGAAGTCAGCCACCACCAGCAGGTCGAGCGCGGCCAACCGCTCGGCGACCGCGGTGGCGTCAGGCGCGGAGACCACCGGGTTGGAGCCGAACACCAGCAGCGCACGCGGCCCGCCGGCGCGGCCGAGCGAGAGCAGCAGCTCGTACGCGCTGCGCCCGGGTCCTGGCAGCGTCGCGGGGTCGACGCCCCAGATGCCCGCGACGTGCTCGCGGGCCTGCGGGTCGGCGATCTTGCGGTAGCCGGGCAGCTGGTCGGCCTTCTGCCCGTGCTCCCTGCCGCCCTGCCCGTTGCCCTGCCCGGTGAGGCAGCCGTAGCCGGACCCGACCCGTCCTGGCAGGCCGAGGGCCAGCGCCAGGTTGATCCAGCCGGTCACCGTGTCGGTGCCGTTCGCGTGCTGCTCGCTGCCGCGTCCGGTGAGCACGTACGCACGCGCCGCGCCGGCGAGCAGCCGCGCGACCTCGCGGATGTCGTGCGCGGCCACCCCGGTGACCCGCTCCGCGCGTTCCGGCCACCACTGCGCCGCCAGCTGCCAGGCGTCCGCGAACCCGGTCGTGCGTTCGGCCAGGTAGGCGCGGTCGTGCCGGCCCTCGGCCACCACGGCGTGCAGCAGCCCCAGCGCGAGCGCGAGGTCGGTGCCCGGCACCGGCTGCAGGTGCAGCCCGCCGGCCGCGAGCGCCAGCTCGGCCGTCCGCGTGCGCCTCGGGTCGACGACCACCGGCCGGGCGGCACGCAGGTGCCCCATCAGCGGCGGCATGGTCTCCGCCGGGTTGGTCCCGGCGAGCAGTACGACGTCCGCGACGTCCAGGTCGGTGACGGGGAACGGCAGCCCGCGGTCCAGGCCGAACGCCGCTATACCGGCCGCGGCGGCCGACGACATGCAGAACCGTCCGTTGTAGTCGATCTGCGACGTGCCAAGCGCGACCCGCGCGAACTTGCCGAGCTGGTACGCCTTCTCGTTGGTGAGGCCGCCGCCGCCGAACACCCCCACGGCGTCCGGCCCGTGCTCGGCGCGTAGCGCCGCGAGCCGGTTCGCCACCAGGTCGAGCGCGTGCGTCCAGCTCACCGGGCGCAGCGGTGCGGACCTGTGCTCGCGGGCGAGCGGCGCCTTCAACCGGTCGGCCACGGTGAGCATCGCCGCCGCCGACCAGCCCTTCTGGCACAGCCCACCGCGGTTGGTCGGGAAGTCCAGCGGCGTCACCGTCAGGCGTGCGGACTCGGCCCGATCGCCATTGACCGGACCGAGCGCCATCGCGCACTGCAGCGCACAGTACGGGCAGTGCGTAGCTACCGCGCCGCTCAAGCCGGACGCCTGAGGTAGACGGCGAACGTGGTGACCATACACACCGCGTAGAAGATGAGGAAGGCCACGAACGCGGGCGAGCCCGAGCCGACGCTGAGGAACGACTGCCGGAAGGCCAGGTTGATCAGCACCCCGCCGACGGCCCCGATCGCACCGCAGAGACCGATCAGCGAACCGGAGTTGAGCCGCGCCCACTTTCGCGCGTCCTCCGGGTCACTGCCCGCGGCGATCCGGTCCTGGGCCTGCGCCGCGAAGATCGAAGGGATCATTTTGTACGTCGAGCCGTTGCCGACGCCGGTGAGCACGAACAGCACGATGAAGCCGGTGGTGAACACGCCGAGGGAGTCCTGCGCGGACGCCAGCAGGATCACGCCGACGCCGGCGATCATGGCGCCGAAGTTCCAGCAGGTGACCTTCGCGCCACCGATCTTGTCCGACAGCCAGCCACCGACCGGGCGCGACAGCGAACCGAGCAGCGGGCCGAGGAAGGTGACGGCCATCGCCTCGACCGGCGTGCGGTTGAACTGGTTCTGCAGCACCAGCCCGAACGCGAAGCTGTACCCGATGAACGAGCCGAACGTACCGATGTACAGGAACGACATCACCCAGCTGTGCTTGTCCTTCATCACCGCGAACTGCTTGCGCGCGTCCGCCTTCGTACCGGCGATGTTGTCCATGTAACGGATCGCCACCAGCGCGGCGAGCAACACCAGCGGCAGGTAGAAGTAAGGCAGGTACTCCGGGTGCGCCGTACCGAAGACGGCGATGACGACCAGGCCGACGACCTGGATGGCCGCGACCCCGATGTTCCCGCCACCTGCGTTGAGGCCGAGCGCCCAGCCCTTGCGGCGTTCTGGGAAGAACTGGTTGATGTTCGTCATGGAGGACGAGAAGTTCGCCCCGCCGAAGCCCGCGACGATGCCTGCCAAGAGGAACGCCCAGTACGGCGAGCCAGGCTGGGTGATCAGGTACGCCGCGGCGGCCGTCGGGACGAGCAGGATGAACGTGTTCGAGACCGTCCAGTTGCGGCCGCCGAACCTCGGTACGGCCAGCGTGTACGGCACCCGCATCACGGCGCCCACGAGCGCGATGACCGAGGTGAGCAGGAACTTTGCTGCGACATCGATGGTGAAGCCGTTCTCCGGTGTCATGAACAGCACGAGCACCGACCACAGCGTCCAGATGGAGAAGCCGAGGTGCTCGGAGAAGATCGACGCCAGCAGGTTCCTGTTCGCAACTTTGCTGCCTTCGCGCGCCCAGAAGTCCGGGTCTTCGGGGTTCCAGTTCTCGAGCACACGGCCACGCCGCCGTTGCTGGGTGGGCAGTGCCTGAGTAGTCATCGAGTGACCTCCCGGATGTGGCGAGGACTCTCGACGCTAGGCGGCAGGTGTTGCGTCCACGTGATCCGACGTAACGGGCGTGAAACACAGCCCTCACATGCCCCTACGACACCCGGTGAGGTTCAGATGGCGGCGGCGAAGCGCTCCACGTCGTCGACCTTGCCCACCGCGGCGATCACATCACCGTACTTGACCACGGTGTCCGCGGTGGCGTGCTCGAAGTCGGTGTCGTGCTCAGCCTTGACGGCCACCACCTTCACCCGGTGCTTGGCCAGCAGTCGGGCCTCGCCGAGCGGCACGCCCACCAGGTCCTGCGGCGGGGTCGCCTTGACCATCGCGAAGTTGTCACCGATCTCGACGTAGTCGAGCAGGCGCGCGTGCACCAGGTGCGCCACCCGTTCGCCCATGTCGTGTTCGGGGAACACCACGTGGTGGGCACCGATCCGCTCGAGGATCCGGCCGTGCTGGAGCGTGATGGCCTTCGCCCAGATGTGGTCGATCTCCAGCTCGACCAGCATCGACGTGGTCAGGATGCTGGCCTCGATGTCGCTGCCGATGGCCACCACGGCGCGGTTGTACTCCGCTGCGTCGACCTGCCGCAGTGCTTCGATGTCGGTCGAGTCGAGCGTCACCACGTGGGTGAGTTGCTCAGCCATCCGCTGTACGACCTCCGGCCGCTGGTCAAGTGCCAGCACCTCCGTGCCCCGGCGCGCCAGCTCGACGGCGAGCGCGCTGCCGAACCGACCCAGGCCGACGACCACGACCGGGTCCCTCCTCATCCGCGGCTCAGCCAACGATCGTTCGCTCCTCAGGCAGCTCGTAACGCCGCGGCCGCTCGCGCAGCGCGAGCGCGGACGCGAGGGTCAGCGGCCCCAGCCTGCCGACGAACATCAACACCGTGATGAGGACGTGCGCCACCCGTGGCAGGTCCGCGGTGATGCCCGTCGACAGCCCGACGGTACCGAACGCGGAGACGGTCTCGAACAACACGCGGTCGAGACGGTACGGAGTCAGTGCCAGCAGCAGGAACGTCACCACGGCGACCAGGCCGATGCCGAGCAGCGCGATGGTCAGCGCCTGCCTGTGGTTCGTCTCCGGCACTCGCCGCCTGCCGACGTTCACCCGTGACTCGCCGCGCATCTCCGCCCAGATCACGAACGCGAGCAGCCCGAAGGTCGTCACCTTTATGCCGCCCGCCGTTCCCGCACTGCCGCCGCCGATGAACATCAGCAGGTCGGTGAAGAGCCAGCTCACCGGGTGCATCTCCGCGACGTCGATGGAGTTGAAACCGGCCGTACGTGCCGTAGCGGACGCGAAGAACCCGGCGAGCAGCTTCGCCGGGCCGTTCAGCGGGCCCAGCGTCTTCGGGTTGTTGTACTCGCTGATGGTGATCACCACGGTGCCGATCACCAGCAGCGCCGCGCTGATCCCCACGGTGAGCTTGGTCAGCACGGACCAGCGCCTCGGCCGCCGCCACGAGCGCACCAGCTCGAAGATGACCGGGAAGCCGAGCCCGCCGACGATGAACGCGACGGCGATGGTGCCCGTGACCCACGGGTCGGCGACGTACCTCATGAGGCTGTCGGCGTGCAGCGAGAAACCGGCGTTGTTGAACGCGGAGATGGCGTGGAACACCCCGCTGTACGCGGCGTCCCCGAACGGCCGGTCGTACGCGGTCGCGAACCTCGCAGTGAGGATCACCGCGACGACCAGCTCACTGCCGAGGCTGAACGCGACGATGTTGCGCACGACCCTGCGGATGTCCTGCAGCCGGAGGCTCTTCGTCTCCGCCTGCGCCCGCAGCCGGGTGCGCAGGTCGATCCGGCGCGCCAGCACCACGGCGAGCAACGTCGCCAGCGTCATGATGCCGAGCCCGCCGGCCTGGATGAGCACGAGGATGACGATCTCGCCGGACAGCGACCAGTGCGAACTGGTGTCCACGGTGACCAGGCCGGTGACGCACACCGCCGAGGTCGACGTGAACAGGGCGTCGACGAAAGGTGCGCGGGTGCCGGCCTCGGTGGCGAACGGCAGCGACAGCAGGCCGGTGCCGAGCAGGATGGCGCTGCCGAACCCGCCGGCGATCACCTGAGCCGGGTGCCCGAGTCGACCAGGCAGCTCGGACCTGGCAGTGGCCCGTTCACTCGTCTGGCTGGGCACCTCGATGTCTACTCTCCACACCCGGTCGTATGACGTCCTGACCAGCGACCGAGCTTAGTGCGTCACCCACGGCAGCGGCGGTCAGGCAGTCCGTCGACCGGGCGACTTCCCTGAGTCAGCGAGCTCGGCGCCTACCAGCTCGCCGATGCTGCGCAGATGCTCGGCCATCGCTGCCTCCGCGGCGTCCGGTGTGCCCGCCTGGATGGCGTCCAGGATCTCCCGGTGCGCGGTCAGCGACAGGTTGCGCCGCCGCTTCCCCTGCAGCCCCAGCCGCCGTGACGACCTACCCCATTCGCAGACCACGTTCATCAGCTCGCCTACCAGCGGGTTGTGCGCCGCGTCCCCGACGGCCCGGTGGAACTCCAGGTCCAGCAGCCGGCTCGCGGCCGGCTCGCTCTCCGCCTCGGCCAGCAGCTCGCGCAGCCGGCGCAGGTCAGGACGGGTGGCGCGCTCCGCCGCCCGGGCGGCGACCTGCGGCTCGACCGTGGCACGCAGGTCCATCACCTGGCGGAAGTCGTGCTCCGCGGCACCGAGCGCGGACGACAGCGCCGCGCCCAGGCCGGAGGGCAGCCGCTCGACGACGATGGTGCCGCGGCCCGGCCTGCGGTCGAGCAGGCCCTTGAGCTGCAGCTCGTGCAAAGCCTGCCGCAGGGACGTACGCGACACGCCGAGCGTGGCCGCCAGCTCGCGTTCCGGCGGGATGCGTTCGCCGCGCGGCAGCTCGCCCCGCATGATCATCAGCTCGAGCTCGGTGGCCAGGTGCTGGCACAGCGTTGTCGTGTCCCGGGTCAGCTTCGACCAGTCCGTCATGCCCTCCACCACCCGCAGCGACGAGTCTTGCGCGAGCAACGATACTTCTGACAAGTTGGTCCAACCAACAAGCCAAACACACCATTGGTGTGCCCCTCGGACAGGGGATGCATGGCCGACGAGCAGGTCGAACGCGAACAGCGCACACCAAGCGGATCGCGCGTACGCCGCGGCTTGCTCGTCATCGGGCCGGGCCTCGCGATCGCCGCCGCCGGGGTAGGCGCCGGCGACATGGTCTCGTCACTGACCTTGGGTGCCACCTACGGGCTCACGCTCGCCTGGGCGGTCATAATCGGCGCCCTGGTGAAGTTCGCCGGCACCGAGTCGATCGGCCGCTGGTACCTCGCCACCGGGAAGACGCCCCTGCGTGGCTTCGACTCGATCAGCCGGTGGGTTACCGGCTACTTCGGTGCGTACTCCATCCTCATCGGCTTCTTCTACGGCGCCGCCATCGCGTCCGCAACGGGGCTGGCCGTGCACGCGTTGATCCCGGCGATCTCCGTGCGGCTCGGCGCCGTGCTCGGCATCGTGGCGGGGTTGGCGATCCTCTGGATCGGTCGCTACGGCGTGTTCCAGAAGGTGATGTCGTTCTTCGTCGCCGTCATGTTCGTCTCGATCGTCGGTGCCGCGATCATCACCAGGCCCGACCTCGACGTGTTGACGGCCGGCTTCAAACCGACCATCCCGGACGGCGGCCTGCTGTACGTGCTCGGCGTCATGGGCGGGGTCGGCATGTCTATCGGCCTGCTCTCGTACGGCTACTGGCTGCGCGACCGCGGTTGGACCGGGCCGAGCTGGGTCTCCACGATGCGGCTCGACCTGGTCATCGGCTACGTCATGACGTTCGTCTTCATGCTCTCCATGATGATCGTCGGGGCGGAGTTCCTGCAGGGCAGCGAGCGCAGCATCGAGGACGAGGAGGGCCTGCTGGCGCTGGCCGACCCGTTCGCGGCGCAGTTCGGCGAGCTGGCCAAGTGGCTGCTGCTCATCGGGTTCTTCTCCGCCGTCTTCAGCTCGCTGGTGGGCGGGTTCAACGCGCTTGCCTACGTGTTCTCCGACATCGTGAACATCTTCAGGGGCAAGGAGCAGGAGCGCGACGACCAGGCAGAGCGCACCTGGCCGTTCCGCGGCTACCTGCTGTGGATGAGCTTCCCGCCACTGTTGATGCTGCTGTTCGACCAGCCGATCCTGCTGGTGCTCATCTACGCCGCGCTCGGCGCGCTGTTCATGCCGGCGATGGTGGCGGGGCTGCTGTGGCTGATGAACTCGAAGCGGGTGCCGAAGGGTTTCAGGAACGGGTTCGTGGTCAACGCCATCCTCGGCCTCTCGCTGCTGATGTACGTCGTGCTCGGCGTGCACGAGCTGCTCAACCTCTGACCGTACGTAGAAACGGGGGCAATCCGCCGATGACCTTCACCACCCGTCCGGAGCTGGCCGGCACGTTCGGCATGGTGTCGTCCACCCACTGGCTGCCGGCGTCGGCCGGGATGGCCGTGCTGGAGCGCGGCGGCAACGCGTTCGACGCCGTCGTGGCCGCGGGCTTCGTGCTGCAGGTCGTCGAACCGCACCAGAACGGACCTGGCGGCGACCTCCCCGCGCTCTTCGCCCGCGCCGGCGACCGCCGTCCGACGGTGTTGTGCGCGCAGGGCCCGGCTCCCGCGGCCGCGACCGTACAGGCGTTCCGCGACCGCGGCCTCGACATGGTGCCGGGCTCCGGCCTGCTCGCCGCCGCGATCCCCGGCGCCACCGTCGGCTGGCTCACGCTGCTGCGCGACCACGGCACGATGCGGCTGACCGACGTCATTTCCTACGCCATCGGCTACGCCCGCAACGGCTACCCGCTGACGCCGAAGCTGGTCGAGTACATCGCCAACGTCGAGCAGCTGTTCCGTGAGCACTGGCGTACCTCCGCCGACCTCTACCTGCCCGGCAGCGGGCTGCCGAAGGCCGGGCAGGTGTTCCGCAACCCCGCGCTTGCCGACACGTACGAACGGCTGGTCGAGGCGGAGGGTGCGGTCGGGGCCGGGCGGGAGGCCGGCATCGAGGCCGCCATCCGTTCCTGGAGCGAGGGTTTCGTGGCGGCGGCGATGGCGAAGTTCGCCACGTCCGCCTGGCGCGACTCCAGCGGCCGCGACCACGCGGGTCTGCTCACCACCGACGACCTCGCCGGCTGGCGACCGACGTACGAGGAGCCGGTGAGCGTCGAGTTCGCCGGGCACCGGGTGTACAAGGCGGGCGCATGGAGCCAGGGCCCGGTGCTGCTACAGCAGCTCGCCCTGCTGCAGGGCATCGACGTCACGCCGGGCAGCGCCGACTACGTGCATACGGTCGTGGAGGGCGCGAAGCTCGCGTTCGCCGACCGCGACGCGTGGTACGGCGACACGTCCGACGTCCCGCTGGCGACGCTGCTGTCCGCCGGTTACGCGTCCGAGCGCCGTGCGTTGCTCGGCGCCGAGGCGTCTCACTCGCTGCGCCCCGGATCGCCGGACGGCCGCACTCCGCGGCTGCCGACGTTCGCGGCGGGCGAGGTGGCCGCGGACGGCAGCATCGGCGAGCCGAACGCCGCGGCGCCGCGTGCCGACGGCACCGCACGGTCGGACACCGTGCACGTGGACGTCGTCGACCGCTGGGGAAACATGGTCGCCGCCATGCCGAGCGGCGGCTGGCTGCACTCGTCGCCGGTGATCCCCGAGCTCGGCTTCTGCCTCGGCACCAGGCTGCAGATGGCCTGGCTGGACGAGGGCCTGCCGAACACACTGGCGCCAGGGAAGCGGTCGCGCACCACGCTGTCCCCGACCCTGGTGATGCGCGACGACGAGCCGGTGCTCGCGTTCGGCTCACCCGGCGGCGACCAGCAGGACCAGTGGCAGCTCGGCCTGCTGCTGCACCACCTGCTCGGCGGCGCGGACCTGCAGGCGGCGATCGACGCGCCCGCGTTCCACAGCGTGCACTTCCCGAGCTCGTTCTACCCGCACGAGGCCCGCCCCGGCGTCCTGCTCGTCGAGGACCGCCTCGGCGACGACGTCATCGCCGACCTGACGGCACGCGGCCACCTGATCGAACGCGCCGGCGACTGGTCCCTCGGCCGGCTCTGCGCCGTAGCCCGCCGCCCGGACAACGGCACGCTCCACGCGGCGGCGAACCCCCGCGGGATGCAGGGCTACGCCGTCGGCCGCTAGGAGTCGAAGCCCATACCCACGCGGTCGAGGGTGCGCAGCCAGAGGTTGCGGCGGCCGGTGGCGTCCTCGGCCGCCAGTGAGCGGCGGGTCGCCTGGATGCCGAGGTACCGCACCGGCTCCGGTGGGAACGGCACCGGCTTCGAGCGGACCATGGCCAGCCGGGTGCGCTCGGTGTCGTGCCCGGTGAGCAGGTCGAGCATGACGTCGGCGGCGAACCTGGTCGCGGCCACGCCGAGGCCGGTGAAGCCGAGCGCGTACGCGGTACGTCCGCCGTGGGCGGTGCCGAAGAACGCCGTGAACCTGGTGCAGGTGTCGATGGCGCCGCCCCAGGCATGGGTGAACCGCGTGCCGGCGAGCTGCGGGAAGGTCTCCGCGAACTGGGCCGCAAGCTTGGTGAACGTGGCGGGGCGCCGGTCCAGCCGCGGCCTCAGCTTGCTGCCGTAGTGGTAGACGGCGTCGTAACCGCCCCACAGGATCCGGTCGTCGGGAGTGCGGCGGTAGTAGTGGAACTGGTTGCCGCTGTCGCTCATCGCCTGCCGCGCCGACCAGCCGACGGCGGCCAGGGCGTCGGCGGGCAGCGGCTCGGTGGCGAGCGCGTAGTCGTACACCGGCACGGTGTACGGCGCCAGCCGCCGCAGCAGCGGCCGGAACGCGTTCGTCGCCAGCACCAGCCGCCGGGCGGAGGCCCGGCCCCGTGCCGTACGTACGGTGACGCCGGCACGCTCCTGGTCGACCGTTCGTACGTGCGTGCGCTCGTACAGCCGCACACCGAGCCGCAGGCACACCTCCCGCAGTCCCCACGCCAGCTTGGCCGGGTCGACGAGGGCGTAGCCGTCCCGGTCGTACACGCCGGCGAGGAAGGTCGGCGAGTCGAGCATGGCGCGCGTCGCCGGCCGGTCGAGGAAGTCGATCGTGCGGCCGTGCCGTGCCGCCAGCTCGCTGAGCTGCCGCAGCTCGTCCACCTGGTGCGGTGCTGTGACCACCGCCAGCTTGCCCGTCCGTTCGAACGAACAGTCGATGCCGTACTCGCGGACGGTGCGCTCCATGGCGTCCAGGTTCGCCAGCCCGAGCCGCTCCAGCGTGGCCAGCTCGTCCGGCCACCGGGACGCGCCGTTGCCCAGCCCGTGCGTCAGGCTGGCGGAGACGAACCCGCCGTTGCGGCCGCTGGCCGCCCAGCGGGATCGCCGCGAACTCGCTACCGGCCTCGCCGAGCGCCTTGCTCGCGACGCCGGCCAGCTCGGTCTCCGAGACGCCGGGCCGGATCGCCGCGAACACCTGCTCCATCGCGTAGTCGGCCAGCTGCGCCGCCTGCCGTTGGTACGCGATCTCCGCCGGCGACTTCACCAGCCGCTCCTCGGGCACCAGCAGCGACGCGTCGGACCAGTCGACGTGGGGGAGCACGGTGCGCAGCCGGTCCCAGTCGCCGGGCACCAGGGTGAAGGCCTGCAGCTCGATGCCCACCCGAACCCGGTCGACGCCCTGCCTACGCACGGTCTCCGCGAGCACCTCGACCGGTTCTTCCACCGCGATGTCGTACACCCGCACCGAAGACACCCACGAGCACGCCCGCACACCGGGTTCCTCCGTTGTACGTGTGACGTACACCAGGTCGTCCGGCGTGACCACCAACGCCTGCAGCCACAGGTAGCCCACCGAGTTGACGCCGGTGAGCCAGTGCACCACGTCCGGCATGGTGAGCACGAGGCCGGCGAGCTGCTGCTCGGCCATCCGGGCACGGACCCGGGCGAGCCGGTCGTGGTAGGTCGGCAGGCTGAACGCTAGTTCCATCGCTTCCCTTCAACGTGTCCAGTACGGTGCGAGTGCGTCCCACACCCGGTCGATGGCGGCGTCCCCGCGCGCGGTGTCGTCGGGGACGTAGGCGAGCGGGTCGGCAAGCGCCATCGGCCGGCCGAGCAGTCCCTCCACGGTGGCGTGCAGGCAGTACGCCGCGTAGGAACGCGCGTAGCCACCTTCCTGGGTGAGCACCAACCGCCCGCCGGCCAGCTCGCCGAGCAGCGTGCCGATCCGGTGGAACCCGGCCATCGTGACGTTGTGCTGCCCGTTGGCGTCGAACGTGGACGCGTCCTGTCCGGAAGCCGCCACGACCAGGTCGGGGGAGTACTGTCGCAGCAACGGTATGACCACCCGTTCGAACGCGTCGGCGTACGCCTTGTCGCCGGCGCCCACGGGCAGCTCCACGTTCACGTTGTGGCCGGCGCCGTCGCCGGTGCCGAGCTCGTCGGGCGCGCCGGTCTGCGGGTGCGAAGGCCCCCAGGCGCCGTGCGCCATGTGCATCGAGATGGTGAGCACGTCCCCGCGGTCGTAGAAGCACTCCTGGGTGCCGTTGCCGTGGTGCACGTCCCAGTCCACGATCGCTACCCGCTCCACGCCCCGGTCGCGTGCGCGCTGCGCGACGAGCGCCGGGTGCGAGAAGGCGCAGTACCCGTCCGCCTGCGCGGGCTGGGCGTGGTGGCCGGGCGGCCGCACGAGCGCGTACGCCGTGGTCGCCGAGCCGTCGAGCACCGCGTCGGCGGCGGCGAGGCAGGTGCCCGCCGCGGCGAGCGGCTGCCACGAGCCTGCAGACACACACGTGGTGCTGGTCAGCCTGCCACCCCCGTCCGCGCAGAGCTGCCTGATGGAGTCGATGTACGCCCGGTCGTGCACGGTCGCCAGCTCGTCCTCGGTCGCTAGCCGGCCGGGTCGCCAACGGATGGCGTCCGCGACCGGCCCGCGCTCGAGCACGGCTTTCATGTTGCGCACCCGCACCGCGTTCTCCGGGTGCCGTTCCTGTTCCGCGAGCAGGTCCGACGGCCGCGCCTCCCAGCAGCCGAAGCCGGTGTCGTGCTCGAGCACCCTGGCGTCCCAGAACACGTCGATGGTCATCGGGTCACTCCGGGGTCGGCGTCATCGAGTACACGAAGAACGCGGGCTCGTCGCCGGTGTTCTCCAGGTGGTACGTCCATCCGGGCGCGAGGTAGACGCAGTCGCCACCGGTCAGCTCGAACGTCCCTTCGTCCCAGGTCAGCCGCAGCGCGCCGGTCACGATGTAGTACGTCTCGTCGACCGGCCCGTACCAGTGGCCGTCGTCGGGCATGTCGTCGTCGGCGCGTGACGACCAGGTGTTCGCCTGCTCGCCCGGGTCCATCCACGCCGCACCGAGCAGCAGGTTGGAACCACAGCGTTCCTTGGTGATGGCCCTGGCTATCCGAACCTGGGTAACGGCCTCGGCGGCCGGCGTCACGGGGACGCTCGACAGCGGCACGACCATCGGACGCGGCGCGGTCACGGCTTGGGACAACTGGCACCTCCTGACACGGGGGACTGCGATCACACCGACACCGGCACCTGAGTCGCCGGTTCGGTCGAGTCGGGCACGAGCACGCTGCGTTCGACCGGCCACACCACCCGCACCGCACCGCCGGCCGCGGCCACCGTCTCGGCTCCCGCCGGCTCGCGCACCGTGAGGCGCAGCTCGCCGGCGAGCACACCGACCTTGCGGTGCGAACCGAAGTACGTGATGTCGGCGACGGTGCCCTCGACCGCGTTGTGCCCGTCGGGCACCGCGGCGTCGGCGTCGAGCAGGCTGGCCCGTTCCGGACGCACCACCGCCGCGGCGCCGCTGCCCGCGGGCAGGTCGTTGTCGGTGTCGACGCGCAGCTCGTAACCGTCGCACGACAGCCGGCCGGCGCGGCGTACCGGCCGCGGAGCACGTTGGAGTCGCCGAGGAACCCGGCGACGAACAGGGTCGCCGGCCGCTCGTAGAGCTCCTCCGCGGTACCCACCTGCTCGACGACGCCGCCGTTGAACACCGCGATCCGGTCCGACAGCGCGAGCGCCTCGTCCTGGTCGTGCGTGACGAACACGAACGTGCTGCCGAGCTCCCGGTGGATCCTGGTGATCTCGCCCTGCAGCTGCTCGCGCAGCTTGCGGTCCAGGGCGCCGAGCGGCTCGTCCATCAGCAGCACCGGCGGGTCGAACGCCGTGGCGCGGGCGAACGCGACGCGCTGCTGCTGCCCGCCGGAGAGCTGGCCGGGCAGCCGGTCCTCGAACCCGTCCAGCTGCACCAGCCGCAACGCCGCCTCGACCCGCCTCGCGATCTCCTGCTTGCCCAGCCTGCGCTGCTCCAGGGGGAAGGCGATGTTCTTCGCGACGGTCATGTGCGGGAACAGGGCGTAGTGCTGGAACACCACGCCGAGCTCCCGCTTGTGCGGCGGCAGCTTCGCCACGTCCCGGCCGTCGATCTCGATCCGCCCGCCGGTAGCCGACACGAACCCGGCGACCAGGTTCAGCGTCGTCGTCTTGCCGGAACCGGACGGGCCGAGCAGCGTCATGAACTCACCCGCGGCGATGTCCAGCGACACCCGGTCGACGGCCGGCGACCCCGCACCGTAGTCCTTGGTCAGCTCGGTCAGCCGCACCGGAGCGCCGCGGCGGCTCTCCTCGGTCATGATGTGCTCTTTCCGCGTCGCAGGAGTTGGGACAGCAGGATCAGGGCGGTCGTCACGACGAGCACCAGGCTGGAGGCAGCCGCGATCGTCGGGTCGGTCTCGACGGTGACGCTGCTGAACATCTGCACCGGCAGCGTCTGCAGCGTCGGGCTCTGCAGGTAGAGCGCCATCACCACCTCGTCGAGCGACGTGACGAACGCGAACACCAGACCGGACAGCACGCCGGGGAGGATGATCGGCAGCGTCACCCGGCGGAACACCGCCCACGGCGGCGCGCCGAGACTGCCGGCCGCCAGGTCGAGGCTGCGGTCGTACCCGCGCAGGCTCGCCGACACGGCCACCACGACGAACGGCACGGCGAGCGTGGTGTGCCCGAGCACGAACCCGGCGACGGTGCCGGAGAGCCGCCACTGCAGGAACGCCGCGTACACCCCGATGGCCGCCACGATCTGCGGCACCACGATCGGCGCGAGCAGCACCCCGTGGACGGCCGTCGTACCGGGGATCCGGCCGCGGTCGAGCGCGAACGCCGCCGCCGTGCCGAGCACCGTCGCGAGCACAGCCACCGCGAGTGCGATCTGCAGGGACGTCACCAGCGCCCCACGCCAGCCGGGATCGGCGAAGAAGTTCGCGAACCAGCGCAGCGACCAGCCCTCGGGCGGGAAGACGAAGCTGCGCGTGCCGGCGAACGACAACGGGATCACCACGAGCGTCGGCGCGACGAGGATCGTGCCCACCAACACCGCCCACAGCCGCAGGCCCACGCGCGTCATGGCCGCTCCTCGCCGCGGAGCATGGCGGTCGGCCGCACCAGCCGGCCGACGACGAGCAACAGCACCGCCGTCACGGCGAGCAGCACCAGCGACAGCGCCCCGGCGCCACCGAAGTCGAGCAGTTTCTCCACCTTCGTGCCGATCACCTGGGCGATCAGCGACTCCTTCGGCGAGCCGAGCAGCCGCGGCGTGACGTAGAAGCCCAGGCTGAGCACGAACACCAGCGTGCTGCCGGCGAGGATCCCCGGCAGCGACAGCGGCAGGTAGATCCGCCGGAAACAGGTGACCCGGGCTGCGCCGAGGCTGCCACCGGCATCCAGCAGCCGCCGGTCGATCCCGCGCATGGTGCTGTACAGCGGCAGCACCATGTACGGCAGCAGCACCTGCACCATGCCGAGCGCGACCCCCGCCGCGGTGCCGAGCAGCGCACGGTCGGTCAGGCCGATGGCCGAGGTGAACATCACCAGCGGCCCGCCGTCCTGCAGCACCACGATCCACGCGAAGTTACGCGCCATCAGGCTCGTCCAGAACGGCAACAGCACCAGTGCCACCAGCACGCCACGGGCCCGCGGCCCGACCACCGTCATCAGGTACGCGTACGGATACGCGAGCACCAACGTGCCGACCGTGACGACCAACGCCGTGCCGATGGTCCTGGCCAGCACCCGCAGCGTCGTCGGGTCGTCCCACAGCTGGGTGAAGTTGCCCAGCCCGAGCTCGGGATCGCTGAACGCCCGCCAGCCGATCGCGAGCACCGGGTAGCCGAACAGCGCGACCAGCACGAGCACCGCAGGCGCCAGCAGGGCGAGCCAACGCAGCTCGACCCGCCGACCGGTCGACGTCATGGCACCCTCATCCCGTCGACCACGACGTCCACTTCTCCGTCGCCTGGTCGAGGTTCCTGCCCCACCAGCCGACGTCCTGGAAGTAGCCCTGGTCCTGGATGTCCTTCCGCGCGGTGTTCCAGTCCTGCGCGACCGGACCGAGCTTCGGTCTCGCGTCCGTGTTCACCGGCGCGTACGGCTGCCGCTCGACGAGCTCCTCCTGCGGCTTCGCGCTGGTCGCGTAGGCGATGTAGTCCATCGCCAGGTCCTTGTTCGGCGCCCCCTTCGGCACCATGAGCACCGCGTACGCGAGCATGTTGTCCTGCCACACCGGCGCGTAAGGTGCGCCGTTCTTCGCCGCCATGTACGCACGGCCGGACCACACCAGTGCCATGTCAGCCCGCTTCGCCTCCAGGGCCTGCTGGCTCTCCGCCGAGGTCTCCCAGAACGTGGTCTGGTCGCGGATGGTGTCGAGCTTGTCGAACGCACGGTCGTAGTCGAGCGGGTACAGCTTGTCGGGCTTCACCCCGTCGCCGACGAGCGCGGCCTCCAGCGACCCGCCGGACGCGAACCCGGGAGCCAGCCGCTTGCCCGGGTACTTGTCGAGGTCGAAGAAGTCGGCCATCGACGTCGGCGGGTCCGACTTGTACTTGTCCTCTTTGTAGACGAGCGTCAGCGAGTACATGGCGTCCGGCACGGCACAGTCGCTGACCGTGCCCTTGGGGAACTTGGACTTGTCGATGACGTCGAAGTCGAGCTTCTCCGCGTACTTGCCGCAGTTCCCGACAGGGAAGAACGGCTCGGTGTCGACGACGTCCCAGGTCACCCGCCGGGACTCGACCATCGTCTTGATCTTCGCGTAGTCGGTCGGCTGGTCCTGGACCACCTCGACCCCGCGCTTCTTTGCCCACGGCTTCAGCCACGCCGCGGCCTGTGCTTTCTGGTAGCCACTGCCGTACGAGGTGAAGGTGAGCTGCTTCTCGCCGTCCGATCCCGAGCCTCCCCCGCAGGCTGTCGCGAACGCCAAGGTAAGTACTCCTGCCACCGCGGTGGCGCGAGATGACATACGCATGAAGGCTCCGTCCATGGAACGGCCGTACGCAACACCCCCTGAGGCCGTGCAGCCGCACCCGTAGGAGGACGATTACTCCATGCCCAGGGACACTGCCACGCAAGGGCGCGCCGAACCGGCCACCACGGAACCCGGCGACCTCGCCGCCCAGCGGCGGCTGCAGATAATCGCCGCCACCAGCGAGGTCATCTGCCGCAACGGCGTCGACGGGGCGCGGCTGAAGGACATCGCGGACGAGGCCGGCGTCTCGCTCGGCATGGTGCAGCACTACTTCAGGCACCGCGACGAGCTGGTGGTGACCACGATGAGCTCGCTGCTCGAGCTGACGCTCGCGACCTGGCGGGTGGTCGCGGCGGCCGAGCACGATCCCGTAAAGCGGCTGTTCGCGCTGCTGCGGTTCCAGGTCGCCGGGTGGGCTCCGTTCGGCAAGCGGTGGTCGTTCTGGGTGGAGTTCTGGTCGGCGGCCAGCAGGCACGACACGCTCAACACGTACGCCAAGGACGTCTACGGCGCCTGGACAGAGCCGTTCCGCACCACGATCGAGGAGGGCGTGGCCGCCGGGGCGTTCCGCCCCACGTCGCCGACCGACCTGCTGATCACCCGCCTGATGTGCCTGTCCGACGGGGCCGCGCTGCGCGTGCTGTTCGACCCCGACGGGCTGAGCCAGGACGGCATGTTCGACCTGCTCATCGACTCGGCCTGCACTGCGTTGGGCATCGACGAGGCGACCAGGGACGAGGCGCTTGCCACGCTGCCGAACGTGATCAGCGTGCGCTACCCGGAGGAGCCCACGACGACCGACGCGATCGACTGGGCGCCGCTGCGGCTAACCTGAGCCGCGTGGAGCTGCTGCTGCTGTCGAACTCGCGGGCACCGGGGTCGCCCCCGTTCGCGCATGTCCAGGACGAGCTCGCCGACTTCGTCGGTGAGCGCCGGGTGCTGTTCGTACCGTACGCACTGGCCGAGCACGACGAGTACACGGCGAGCGTGGCCACCGCGCTGCGGCCGTACGGCATCCAGGTGACCGGCGTGCACACCACGGCGTCGCCGGCGGACGCGGTGCGGGCGGCCGAGGTGGTCTTCGTCGGCGGGGGCAACTCGTTCCGGCTGCTCAAGACGCTGCAGGCGCTTGACCTGGTCGCAGCGATCCGGGCCGCGGTCGGCGCGGGCACGCGCTACATCGGGTCGAGTGCCGGCACGAACATGGCGTGCCCGAGCCTGCGCACCACCAACGACATGCCGATCGTGCAGCCCGCGTCGTTCGAGGCGCTCGACCTGGTGCCGTTCCAGATCAACCCGCACTACGTCGACCCTGACCCGGTGTCCACGCACATGGGCGAGACCAGGGAAGAACGGCTGCTGCAGTTCCTCGAGGAGAACGACGTCGCGGTGCTCGGCCTGCGCGAGGGCAGCTACCTGCGCGTCGCCGGCGACCGTGCGACCCTCGGCGGCGTCCGGCCGGCCCGGGTGTTCGAGCGCGGCGCCGAGCCGCGCGAGGTGATGCCAGGAACCGACTTGTCGGACTGGCTGACCAGGCGGCCGGCGTTCGACGCGGTCGGCCGATGAGCGGCGGGCTGGCCAGCGACCGGCTGGCGAGGATGCACGACGTGATGGCCGCGCACGTCGACGCCGGCGGCGCACCTGGGGTGATCACGGCGGTGCAGCGCCGCGGCGAGCTGCATGTGGACGTCGTCGGCGCCATGGACTTCGGCGGGCCGCCGCTGCGGCGCGACAGCATCTTCCGGATCACGTCGGTGAGCAAGCCGATGACGGCCGCGGTGGCGATGATGCTGGTCGAGGAGCGCGCGCTGCGGCTGGACGACCCGGTCGACCCGTTGCTGCCCTAGCTGGCGGACCGGCAGGTGCTGCGCAGCCTGGACGCCGACCTCGACGACACGGTGCCGGCCGAGCGGCCGATCACCGTACGCGACCTGCTGACCATGCGGTTCGGGCTGGGCACGATCCTGGCCTCGCCGGACGACTACCCGATCCTGCGGGAGATCGCCGACCTCGGGCTCGCCGGCTTCGGCCCGCCTGACCCGGCCATGCCGCACGACTCGGACGAGTGGCTGCGCCTGCTCGGCACGCTGCCGCTGATGTACCAACCTGGTCACCGGTGGACGTACGACACCGGCATCTGCGTACTCAGCGTGCTGATCGAACGCGCGACCGGCCAGCCGCTCGACGTGGTGCTGCGGGAGCGGCTGTTCGACCCGTTGGGCATGACGGACACCGGGTTCACCGTGCCGGTCGGCGAGCTGGACCGGCTCACCACCGCGTACGGGATCAACTGGGCGACCGGCGACCTCGAGCTGATGGACGGCGCAACGGACAGCAAGTGGGCGACGCCGCCCGCGTTCGCCAACGGCGCGGCGTACCTGGTCTCCACCGTCGACGACTGCCTCGCGTTCGCCGAGCTGATGTTGAGCGGCGGCACGTACGGCGGCAGGCGGCTGCTCGCCCGGCCGACGGTCGAGCTGATGGCGACCGACCAGCTGACCGCCGAGCAACGCGACACCGCGGGCGTCATCCTCGGCGGCCGCGGCTGGGGCCTCGGCATGTCCGTGCTGACGCACCGCGACGACATCGGGGCGACGCCGGAGCGGTTCGGCTGGGAAGGCGGTTTCGGTACGTCGTGGGCGGCCGACCCGGCCGAGGAGCTGACCGGCGTACTGCTGAGCCAGCGGATGTTCCCTTCCCGCATCTTCGACGACTTCTGGCCGTCGGTGTACCAGGCCATCGACGACTGACCACGCACGGGCAGGATGGACGGGTGAACCAGAAACGCAGCGCCGGCATCCTGCTCTACCGGACCACGGGCGGCCCCGTCGAAGTGCTAGTCGGACACATGGGCGGACCGCTGTGGGCGCACAAGGACGCCGGCGGCTGGTCGATCCCCAAGGGCGAGTACGACCCCGACGAGCCACCCCTGGCCGCGGCCAGGCGTGAGTTCACCGAGGAGCTCGGCCTACCGGTACCCGAAGGCGAGCCGGTGCCCCTGGGCGAGATCCGCCAGGGCAGCGGCAAGCTGGTGAGCATCTGGGCCCTCGAAGGCGACCTGGACCCGGCGCAGGTAGTACCAGGCACGTTCACCATGGAGTGGCCACGAGGCTCAGGCACCCGCCAAGAGTTCCCCGAAATAGACCGAGTCGCCTGGTTCCCCCTGGACGTAGCCCACGAGAAGCTGGTCAAGGGCCAACGCCCGTTCCTCGAGCTACTGGCATCCCAACTCGCCGCATAACCCCGCCACCACCCGGCGCGGGGCTCGGGGCCAGGGGCACACGCGCACTCGTCGGCCCGCGCCCTCGCGCAACCCGACACCCCCCGCAACCAGCACACTTGACGGTGCGCGGACGCTCGTCAGCCGGCCTTCTCCAGCCACCGCATCGCGCCACACCTCCGCAAGTAGCACGGGCGACGGGCCACACGCGCACGCTACTCGGCACCCTCCGCCGGCCCGCCCATTCGCCGGTGCATCGCGGCAGCCGACGCCCGCGCGATCGGCGCGGGCGTCGGGGCGCGTGAGGAAGCTTGTCAGTCGGTGTTTTCCAGCCAGGGCATTGCGGTGCCGGACTCCTTGGCGATCAGTTCGAAGGCGGTCGCGCCGTCGAGGGTCTCGCGGACTACGTCTGCGTGTCCGGCGTGCCGTGCGGTCTCCTGGATGAGCGTCAGCAGGATCCAGCGCGCCGACCGCGGCTCGTCCGGGAACCACGGTGCCTTCGGCAGATCGTACATCTGGTCGAGGTCGGGAAGCGCCTGGACGAACGCCTCGGTCTCGGCGGCCACCTGGCGGTAGCGCTCCTGCGCGTCGGCGAGCGTCTCGCCGACGACCAGGCGGAAGTTGTCCGCCCAGTTCTCCTCGCTCGGCGGGTTCGGGTCCGTCCGGCCGGCCATGTTCACCTGCACCCAGTTGAACTCGACGTTGGTCAGGTGCTTGATCAGGCCGCCGACGGACAGCTCGCTCGCGCTCGGCGTCGCGTTCGCCTGCTCGTCGGTGAGACCCGCGCGGTGCACCGCGCCACGTTGTGCCTCCAGGTAGCTCAGCAGGGCGTCGCGCTCGTCGGTCTCGGCTGCCACCAGGGTCGGCATTCTGGCTCCTTCGGTCGGTGCGTATCGGTACCCCGAGCCTAAGAACTGTTCCGGCCACTTCTTGGCCTCAATTCTCGTCCGGCCGGGAAAACTTGGTCCACGGGTCGTAGTCCACTTCGAGCGCGTCCTGCTCGGGACGCTCCTCCTCCGGTACGTGCTGCAGGTTGACCCTGATCCGGTACCACAGCGAGCTGCGCCCGCGCATGCCGTCGACGAGTACGTCGGCCGGCTCCAGGTAGCCGACCACCGACGGATGCTTGGCGCGCCACTGCTCCAGTCCCTGCATCGCCTCGTCCTTGGTCTTGGCGCGCGCGACCTCGATCAGCGGCCGGGTCGGCTGCCTGCGCCCCTCCCCCTTCGGCGGTTTGGGGGCCGGCCCAAGCCGGTCGGCCAGGGCGAGCAGCGCGTCGAGCGCCCCCGCCGTCGCGTCCATCCCGGCCCACGGGTCACCGCCGGCGCGGTAGCGCTCGGGCACCGTCACCACGGTGAAGTCCGCGGGCCGGCAGTCGGGCACCTCGGCCCAGGTCAGCGGCGTCGACACTCGCGCGTCCTGGGTCGGGCGCACCGAGTACGCGCAGGCGACCGTGCGGTCCTTGGCGTTCTGGTTGAAGTCGACGAAGACGCCCTGCCGCTCCTCCTTCCACCACCGGTCTAAGGAGTAGTGCTCTTGTACAGAGCGGTCCCGCCCGGAGATGGAAGCTCCAGACGGGACCTCGGCCAACCTGACGAAAGCAGGCAGACCGTGCCCAGCAACCTACCTCCCGGCGTCGACGCGCGCCGCATCGAATGGGGCCTGACCGAGCTACGGCAGGCGAAGCGTAAGTTGCTCCTGTCGCTCGGCCGCGAACCCGACGAGCTGCGGCGGGAGATCACCCGACGCAAGATCACCGACGTAGAGGCCGCGATCTTCGCCGTCGAACGCGTCCTACACCCGCTGGACGGAGACCCGCAGTGACCACCGACCTGAACCAGCTTCACCGCGATGCCACCATCGCGACCGCCCGGGAGCTGCACGCCGAGATCGACCCGCGGCTGTACGGCAAGACACCGGAGACGCTGCGCAACGAACACGCCAAGATGCACCACGTCCTTGGCCGGGTGCTCGCCGTCATCGACGACGAACGGCAGCTCCTCGCCGAGCGACGCCAGCGAGCCACCGAAGTACTGGGGGCGCTCGGCGTCGAGTAGCCGCCGACACGGAAGCGGCCCCCCGCGTGCCGGCGAGACCGCGGGGGGCCGATGTTCAGTCTACTTGCGGCGTGCCGCCAGCCTCGCGTCCACCGCGGCGCACTCCGCGGCCGCCTCCTCCATGAACGCCTGCGACTTCTCGGACCGCGCGGTGCGCTGCCGCAGACTCTCCACCCGCGCACTCCGATATGCGGGCCAGGTGACAAGCGAGACCTCGGCGACGGACACGCCTCTTCGGATCACCCGCGGCGGGTCACCTGGCCGTCTCGGCCGGCGCCACTCCTGTCGGCCACGATGGGAAAAGCCGATGCTCAGTCGCGTCATCAGGTCGGCCTGCCAGCGAGCCCGCCATCCCTCGATCTCGGCGGGGGCACCGACCAACCGGCCCTCGGCGACCAGTCCCACGCCCGGCACGATCTCGCTCGTGTCCACGGTCCCCGCCGGCGCAGCTCGGTGATCATGACCGAGCAGCAGCGGGATGCCCCTCGGGCGCCCACTGATCGCGATGGACAGCTCATCGAAGTACTCTTCGACGATCTCGCCGCTGGGCTCGCGGACCCGGGCGCCCTCACCGAACGGGACCGCGACACCTCTCCACACCACGCCGATGTCCTCCATCTGTGGCGTCGTCACGGGCCATCACCCCCCGCTAGGGCCGTGGTCTTCCGGTTCTCACTGGAGACCATCCGCGCGCGGACGGCCTGCCCCCGCTCGGCGAGTACCCGCTCCGCTTCCTCTTGGGCTCGACGCCACCGCTCGACCGCAGCCCTCAGATCGTCCTCGCCGTCGTCGACGAATGCGGCGAGGTGCGGGTGATCGCGCAGCAGCGCCCGGTCGGCCTCGCGCAGCCGGGCGAACACCTCGTTGTACTGCTCCTGCTCCGTCACGCCACTGCCTCCTCTTCCTTCGTCGTGGTCAGCTCCGCGAGACGACGCTTAGCGGCCACATACTCGGCCTCCCAGTGCCGCATCGCCTCCCTGGCGGCCTCCCGCTGCGTCCCGAACGCCGCGGACTCGCTCAAGTGCTTCTCATGCCAGTACGACGCCTCGCAATCCTCGACGTCAGTCTTGGCCTGCCGAATCTTCTGTGCCCTGGCGCGGGCCTCCCGATGCTCCCGCGCGGCCCGTTCCCGCTCGGCCCGCTCCCGCTCCTCGGCTTCCCGCACCTTCGCGCGCTCAATCCGCAGCTGTTCAACGGTGTGGCCAGGCACGACGACACTCATCCCGCGGGCCACCAGCTCCTCAGCGAACTCACCCGGCTGCCTACCAAGCTCGGCCGCCAGCTCCTTGAGTTGCTTCACCTCTTGCTCCCCTCTCTCTGTCGTCCCCCCAAACCCGACCAGGCTGGTGGGGTTTGCGGTACATCCCCCCAAACCCGACCGGGTTGGTGGGTAACGAAAAACGGCCTGAGTGTGTCGGGCACGACACGTGTCGTGGCTAGTTGGCGGCTCAAAAGAAACCGCAGGTCACAGGCTTGCCGTTGAGTGCCCACTAGGTGCTGCTCTCGAAGAACCGCAGCGCGCCAGGGTGTTGGCCTTGGCTGCCGTCGGGCTGGTGTGTGGCGCCTACGGGGTAGGCGCCACGTACCCGGTTGCAGGACGCGCAGGCGCCACGGATGTTGCTGCGTGTGAGCGCTAGGTGTGGATGGGTGGCCACGCTGTAGATGTGGTCGCCTGTGGTGGACAGCCGAGTGCAGCCGTCGAGCTGTAGCCAGCAGGTGGGCTCTTCGGCTACTACTTGCGCGGCGAGCTTGCGCCATGCCCAGGTTCTGCGCGGGTCAGTCATGCGTCACCACCCCTCTGGGAGGCCGCAGGAGCGAGCTGGGCGCGTGCGGGTTGCTGTTGGGGTGATGGGGCTGGGGGGTGGCTGTGCGGCGATCCGTGTGCCGTGCAGCAGGTCGTCTAGCTCGACCGTCGAGATGACGGTGGCGGTCGCGATGACACCGATGGCGAAGCCGGTCAGGATGGCGATGGTCACGCGGCCGTCCTTTCTGGTGTGCAGCCCGGATGGGTGGTGTCGCCGAGGCCGGCGAGGACGGGGTCGAGCGGCTCACGGCAGACCTGGCAGATCCCTTGGGGGACGTCGAGGTCGCCCGAAGAATCCACCGAAGGGACCGAAGAATCCACCGTCTCGGAACTGGTCTCTTCGGTCCCTTCGTGGATTCTTCGGGGACCGAGAGACCAGACCCAGCCGCCAGACATGCCGTCCTTCATGCTGATGACTCCGGCGCGTTCCCGGGCTCGCGTCAGCGTCGTCTTGGCGATGCCGTGCCCGGCAGCGGCCTTGATCGTCTCGCCCGCTTTGGCCTGTCCACCTTGCTCGGCGAGGTAGTCGACGAGCCATGCGGCGGCCTCGTCTCGCTCGGACCTGTCGCCCTGGTCACCGCGGTCGCGCATGATGTCGGCGACCGACCGGTCAGACTCGCCGAGCATGACGAGCCGCCCGACCTCGGCGGGTCCCTCGTCGGTGGGCAGGACGGCCGCGTCGATCCGATACCGCAGGGATGGGAGGTCGAGCTTGCCGAGGTTGTTCTTCACCTGGGAGATGACGCACCCGCCGTCGTCGGTGTCGGTGTCGGCGGCGAACCCGAGGGCGGCGCGGACGACGTTCCCGAACGCGGCAGAGCCCATGATCGCGTTCATCGGGTCCGACCCGCTGGACTTGTTGAAGTGCGCGTTGCCGAGCACCGTAATCCCGGCCTGGTCGGCGAGCCGGGCGAGCGGTTCGAGGGCCTGTCGGACGTCACGGTCCTTGTGTGTGTCCAGGCTGCCGTTGATGGTGGACATGAGGGGGTCGAGGGACAACAGAACGGCGCCGACCCGGTCGACCTCGCCGGCGAGCGCGTCGCAGTCGGCGGGGAGGGTGAGGGACAGTTCGGCGCCTTCGTCGGTGACGACGTCGGCCCTGTAGGCGAGCTCGAGGTCGGCACCGGCGGCGATCAGCCTGGGGACGATGGTGCGCTGCCAGGAGTCCTCGACGGCGGCGATGATGCACGCCCTTGGTTCGCCCTGGTGCACGCCGGGAAGGGTGCCTCGTGTCAGGTGCGCGATCACCCAGGCGTGGAAGGTGGACTTCCCGACGCCGCCGCGGCCGGGAGTGAGGCACACCTCTCCTGCGGGGAGCCGATCGGCCCACAGCCACCGGACGGGTCGAGGCTTGATCGTCGAGGCGGGGGTGAGCCGAACCTGACGCGTACTGACCTCGGTCGGCGTCGGGATCGGTGTGAGGTCGTTGAGGCCGTGGCCCGCGGCGACGTGGTCGGCGGCGTCCTTGCCTGTCTTCGGGGTGAAGACCGACACCGACGCGGCCTTGCCGTCGACGCTGTCGAGCACGTCGTGGAGCCACTTCTCACCGGCCGGATCTCGGTCGGGTACGACGGCGAGGTGGGCGCCGGCCAGTGGGGACGGGTCGACTTTCGTCCAGTTGGTCGCGCCCATCGGCGCGGTGGTCGCGACCGCGCCGATGGCCTCGAGTGCGTGGACGTCTTTCTCACCCTCGACGAGGTAGACGGTCTGTCCGGCCTTCACCGCGTCGTCGACTCGGGACCGCCGGTACAGCTGTGCGTCGCCATGGGTGTTCCCTGATTGCCGGAATGCTTTGGCGGGGGTGCGGTGCACGATCCGGCCGTCGTCATAGCCGTAGCGGGCACCGGCCTGGTCGTCGAACAGGTCCGCCGGGGTGAGGGCGAGCGCGTCAAGGACATCACGCCAGTCACAACCGGCGTGGCAGTGCAGCAACGCCTGCCCCTCGATCCCGCGGACCGACAGGCTGGGGTTGCGGTCGTCGTGGGCGGGGCACTGGGCCTTATGTCCGGTGCCGTTGGTGATGACCTTCCCGCCTGTGTGTTCGAGCGCGGCGAGGATGGTCTGTACCGCGCCCATCACGCCACCTCCTGCGCCTCGAGCAGGTCGCGCAGGTCGAGGAGCTGCACGCGGACCCAGGCGGGTTCGGGGATGGTGCCCTCGGCGAGCAACATGGCGGCAATGGTCAGTTGCCGGGTGCGTCGCGCGCCGTTGACGCTGGCGATGGTGAAGGCAGGTACGATGCTCACAGGAGCTTCGTCGCTGTCGCTTCTCAGCTGGTGGGCCGGTCTCTGTGGGGGCCGGCCCTCTCCCTTGTCAGGCGGCCGCTGCATCGTTCGACCCCCCGCCCTGGTGGTCGGCGGTGTTGCGGTCGACGGGTGGCAGTGCGCGGCGAACGGTTTCGATCTGTTCGTCGGTGAGTTCGGGCAGTTTGCCGAGGAAACGGGTGATGACGCCCTTCGCGCCGTTTGATGCCACGGCAGCCTTACGGGCGCGTTCGGTGCGGAACTCGGGGTCGGCGAGTAGTCCGGTTTCGGAGTAGGGCATAGCACAGCTCCAGAAGTGAAGTGCTGTGCGACGCCTAGGGTCGTCCGTCGCGGGGGTGGATCGCGCTCCACCGGCGGCGTCTCCTGCTGAGGCCGAGTGCCCTCGGGTTTGCCCGTCCCGATTTTTCCGCGCTCCACGCGGCGGCCAGGGGCACGGCTGTTGCCAGCCACCCGCCAGTCTAGCGCGCTTCTAGCGTGGTTCGATGTCGACACGCTGGTCGAGCGGCATCCTCGAATTGCGTCTGGCCGGGCGGACGGTCACGGCGCACAGTGCCCGGATCACGTCGCGTTTGCCCTGCACCGTGGCATCCTCCCATCGCGCCTCGACGTCCGCGCCGGGCTCGACGAACGGGCGCACCGCGGGTGGCAGCCCTGCCCGGTCGCCCGCCTGGTCGGCGCGGGCGATGTCCGACCGCAGCCCGTCGGCGATCTCCGCGAAATCGTCGGGGTCGACGTCGCCGCGCCGGGCGCGCTGCCGGTAGTCGGCGAGCCGGTCCCGCAGCCGCGCCGCCTCATCGCGGGCCGCACGCACGTCCTGATCCGACTGTTGCCCCGCCTGCCGCAGCCTGCCGTAGACGGCCGGGTCGGCGAGCGCCTCGACCACGGCGGCCTCGACCAGCTCGTCGAGCCCGGCAACCTGCACCTGCACGCAACCGGCCTGGCACACGTAGTGCGAGCCCTTCCGCACCCGCAGCGGGTGACCCCGCCAACACGCCGCCAGGTGCGACAGCAGGTGCCGCTGGCTGCCGGGTCGCGTCGTCGTCCGTTTCGGCACGTCCAGCACCCGCTGCGCGGCGTAGAACGTCTCCTCAGCGACGAGCCGTTCCCAGCCGCCGGGGAACGTCTGTGGACGCTTCCGGTCGCCGTTGCGGCCCTGCCGGCGGTGCACCCGAAGACCGACATACGCGGGGTTGCGTGCGAGGTCGAGAATCCGCTGCCGGGTCCACTCGTCAGCTCGACCGGGCGCGGGCACGCCCCGCTTGTTGAGGTCGCGTGCGATCGCGGCCAGCGGTCGCGACTCGGCCACCTTGGCGATGATGTCGGCGACGATCGGTGCCGTGTCGGGGTCGGGGCGTTGCTCGACGACGGAGACGAGTCTGCCGGTCGTCTCGTCGCGTTCCTGCCACCGGCTGCGGGTGTACCCGTACGGCGGAACCCCCATCGGCGGGCGGCCGGCCGCGGCGGCACTGTGAACACCCTTCGTGACGCGTTCACTGGTCCGGTCGGACTCGTATGCCCCGTCGACCCCGGCGGACGCGAGATCCTTGTAATCACGGGCGCGGCGAGGGTCGTAGGTGCGGTCGTCGGAGACGACATGGATTCGTATGCCCTGGTCACGGCACTGATTGAGGAGGGTGAACCAGCCGATCGGTTCGCGGCTGCCACGGGTCGTTTCCCAGAGCACGAGCACGTCGAACGCGTCGGCGGCGAGATCGTCGAGTAGCCGCTGCCAGTCGGCGCGGGTCTTCCTGGCGAACCTGGACGCGCTCGACCCGTCGTCGTAGCTGCCGGCGTGCGTCCACCCGTGGTCGGTGATTTCGGCGAGCCCGATAGCCACCTGGTCGCTGATGGACTTGGTGTTGGCGGCGGACTCGCGTCCGTAGACGGCGGCCCGGAGGGGGGTTGCGTTCTCACTCATACCCCGTAGAGTACCCCCTAGAGCGTTGTTCCTTCCACCACTTGCTGGTGGCGAGGTCAGGCGCACGGTTCTCCACCTCGCGCGCGACCGTCTCGGCGGCCGGACGTACGTCCTTGAACGTCCACCGCGGGTGGATGCGCGCGTAGATGTGGAACCCGCGCGACCCGGACGTCTTCGGCCAGCCGGTCAGCCCGTGGTCGGCCAGCACCTCCCGGACGACCATCGCGACCTCGACGATCTGCCGCCAGTCCACCCCGGGCACCGGATCCAGGTCGATGCGCAGCTCGTCGGGGTGCTCCAGGTCGCTGGCGAGCACCGGGTGCGGGTTGAGGTCGACGCACCCCAGGTTCACCGCCCAGGCCAACCCGGCCGCGTCGCCGATGACCGCCTCCTCGGCCGACCGCCCGGACGCGTACCGCAGCTCCGCCACGTCCACCCAGTCAGGACGGTTCGCCGGCGCGCGCTTCTGGAAGAAGGCCTCCTCGGTGATGCCCTTCACGAACCGCTTCAACACCATCGGGCGGCCCGCCACGCCGCGTAGGGCGCCGTCCGCGACCGCGAGGTAATAGCGGACCAGGTCGAGCTTCGTGTGACCGCGATCCGGAAAGATCACCTTGTCCGGATTGGTCACGGTCACCTGTCGACCGGCTGCCTCCACGATCTGCCCCTTCGCCATGCCCACACGATAGGCCGGTGACGCTGCGTAGGCGGGGTAAACCGACGCCGAGAGTTATGCGTCCGCGCGCAGATAAAGAGGCCCATTTCGTTGCCGGGCTGGCCGCATAAATTTTTTCTGCGGCTTCGTAAACCATTGCCAGGGGACTGTCGTCGTTTTGGGTAAAGCTCACACGAAACCCGATGGGGGATAAGAAATGACGAACGTCCGCCGGATTGCATTGACCGTCGCCACCACCGGTGCCGCGCTTACCGCTGGCCTCGCGCTCGCCGTCGGGCCCGGCATGACGGCCGCGCACGCCGATGGCACGGACACCTCGAAGCGAACGGTACGGATCGTCGAGGGTTCGCCCTGGGTGACGCTCGAAGAGGGCGACCACGGGTACCGGGTCGCGGCTGCGGCCTGCTTCCTCGACTACTTCGACTACCACCAGGGGTGTGACCCGGAGACCTACGAGGGCGCCGACTTCGGCCCCGAGCTCACCGAGGCCGTCAAGAGGTACGAGGCGGCGAAGAACCTGCCCGAGGACGGCACCATCGACGCCGAGGTGTGGAACGAGCTGCGTAACGACGTCGGCGAGGTGAAGGCCGGTGACGGGCGCAAGGACATCGTCCGCGGCATCCAGCACTCGCTGAACGTCCTGGGCGGCGAGGAACTCACCGTCGACGGCATCTACGGCGCGGGCACCGAGGACGCCGTGGAGCGCTTCCAGGAGCGCAAGGAGATCGGCGTGGACGGCATCGTCGGCCCGGTCACGCTCCGGGCCATGCTGGCCAGCGGCGCGCAGGCCAAGGGCCTCGGCTGATAATCACCGTGGCCTAGTGCGGCCACGGTTGTCCTGAAGCGGCCGCTTGGTGATCCGGATAACGCTCACCAAGCGGCCGCGTAATTCGCTAATATCCGCCCGTACGATAATCAGCTGACGGCCGCGCTGCGTCGTTCCATAAACACCGTGTCGCGCCAACGGCCCGCCAGCATGGCGATACGCTCCCGCACACCGATGGTCCGGAAACCCGCGGCCCGGTGCAGCGCGAGGCTCGCCCTGTTCTCCGGGAAGATCGCCGTCTGCAGCGTCCAGAATCCCGCGTCGTCGGCGGCGGTCACCTGCCGGTGGACGAGCGCCTTGCCCACGCCGCGCCCTCGGAACCCACCGGCCACGTAGACCGAGGTCTCCGCCACGCCCGCGTAGCAGCCGCGGGCGGAGACGGGGGTCAGCGCCGCCCAGCCGGCAACCGCCCCGTCCGCCTCGGCCACCCACCGGTGCTCGCGCAGCCACTTCGCGTCCAGCGCCGGCCGGGGTGGCACCTCGGTCTCGAAGGTGGCGTTGCCGGTGGCGATGCCCTCCGCGTAGATCTCCCGCACCGCCGGCCAGTCCGCATCGGCGAGCGGCCGTACGGCCACGTCCGCGGGCAGGTCGGTCGGGCAGCACGGCTGCGTGGACAGAGCCCCCATCACCACGTCGGCGGCGTGCGGCAGCCCGGTACAGCAGGCACCGTTGATGGTGATCCTGGTACTCGTCCCCTCCTTGTCGAGCAGCACGAAGCCGACGTCCGCGAGCTTGCGCAGGTGGTGCGAGCAGGTCGCCTGGCTGATGCCGAGGACGCCGGCCAGCACGCCGACCGTCGTACCGCCGGGTGCCGTCGCCACCGCGTGCAACAGCCGCACGCGGGTCGGGTCGGCCAGGCAGGCGAACCACTCGGCGTACGTGTCCGCGGTATCGGCCGGCAGGCTCTGTGCGGCGGCAGCGTCGGTCATGTCCCCGATTCTATCGACAACGATCTATCAAACGGGACGGTGCTCGAGCGGCAGACCGAGCAGCGCGTTCTCCACCAGCTCCGGCATGGACGGGTGGATCCAGTACTGCCCGCGCGCCATGTCCGTCGCCGACAGGCCGAAGCTCATCGCCTGGATCAACGGCTGGATGAGCGTCGACGCCTGCGGACCGATGATGTGCGCACCGAGCAGCTGCCCGGTGGCCGGGTCGGCGAGCAGCTTCGCGAACCCCGTCGTGTCCTCCATCGCCCAGCCGTACGCGATGCCCGCGTAGTCCTGGGTGGAGCTCACGTACCGTACGCCCTCGGCCTGCTGCTCGGTCAGCCCGACGGCCGCGACCTGCGGTGAGCTGAACACCGCGTGCGGCACGAACCGGTGGTCCGCCGCGACCGGCGCCTGCGGGTGCAGCAGGTTGTACTGGACGACCCGCTGTTCGTGGTTCGCGACGTGCTTGAGCTGCCACGGCGAGGAGATGTCGCCCAGCGCCCAGATGCCGTCCACGGGCGTGCGCTGGTACTCGTCGACGACCAGCCGCCCGTCGTCCTCAGTCGACAGCTGCGTCTCCGCGACGGTCAGCTGGTCGGTGTTCGGCCGGCGGCCGGTCGCGACGAGCAGCGTGTCGCCGTCCACGGTCTCCGTGCCGTCCGGCCCGTCGAGCACCAGCCGCACACCGCCGGGGATGGTCTCCGCACGCGTGGTCTGCCGGTTCAGCCGGACGTCCCACCGCGCGGCGGCGAGCTCGGTGAACCGCGCCGCGACGTCCGCGTCATGGCTGCGCAGCAGGGCCCCGGACCGCGCGATGACCGTCACGTCGACGCCCAGCGCCCCGAAGATGTGCGCGAACTCCGCGGCGATGTACCCGCTGCCGAGGATGGTGAGCCGCCGCGGCAGCTCCGGCACCCGCATGATCGTGTCGCTGGTGTGGTACGGCACGTCGGCCAGGCCGCGTACGTCCGGCAGCACCGGCCGCCCGCCGGCGGCCAGCACGATCTGGTCCGCGGTGACGACCTGCTCCTGGCCACCGGCGACCGGGGTGACGGCCAGCTCCTTGTACCCCGTGAAGCGGGCGTCGCCGCGGTAGACGGCGACGTTCCTGTTGTCCTCGTGCGTCTCCCGGTACTCCTCGCCGCCGGCGGCGATCGGGTCGATGCGGCCGAAGATCCGGTCCCTGATGTCCGGCCAGCGGACGCCGAGCAGGGCCTCGTCCACCCCGTACTGCGCCGCCTTCGCCGGTGTCGCGGCGACGTCCGCCGCGTAGACGAACATCTTCGTCGGGATGCACCCGACGTTCAGGCAGGTGCCGCCGAACACGCCGCGTTCGACCAGGGCGACCTTCCAGTCGGCGAACCGGTCGTCCAGGATCGAGTTGCCCGATCCGGTGCCGACGATCAGCAGGTCGTAGTGCATGGAGGGTCCTTCCGGTCGGTCGACGTCACAGCAGCGGACGCAGGGGAGAGAGCACCTTCTCGCTGAACTTCGCGACCATCGAGCGCCGCCGCCATTCGCCGATGCCCAACTCACGCGCGTTCCTGCTGTCGATCTCGAACACGTGGGCCATGTGCCTGGCGAGGCCTTCGTCGAGGATCTCCATGTTGATCTCGTAGTTGCCGGTGAGGCTGAGCCGGTCGACGTTGGCGGTGCCGATCGTCGTCCACTTGCCGTCGATCGTGCCGGTCTTCGCGTGCACCATGGCGTTCTGGTAGAGCAGCAGCTTCACCCCGCCCTTGAGCAGCGCCGAGTAGAACCCGCGGGACAGCCAGTCCGCGAGGACGTGGTTCGACACCTCGGGCATGAGGATCCGCACGTCCACGCCACGGCGGGCGGCGGCGAGCAGGGCGGTCAGGATCTCCCTGTCGGGGATGAAGTAGGCCTGGGTGAGGTAGACGTGGTGCTGCGCCCGGTCGATCGCCTCCAGGTACATCCCCCGGATGGGGAACATCAGCTGGCGCGGCACGTTCCGGTAGATCCTGATCCGCGCTTCCCAGACGGTCACGCCGCCGTCGCGGAGCACCGGCTGTCGCCGGGTGCGGTGCATGTTCCAGAAGTCGATGAACGCGTTCTGCAGGTCCCAGGCCGACGGGCCGGTGATCTTCAGGTGCGTGTCTCGCCATTTGGTCGCGTACAGGCTGCCCACGTTGTACCCGCCGACGTACGCGATCTCGCCGTCCACGACGAGGATCTTGCGGTGGTCCCGGCCCCAGCGCCTGATGCTGACCAGCATCCCGGAGTTGGCGACCGGGTACTCCAGCACGTGCAGTGACGGCGGGAACCGCTTGAACGAGGGGGGTACGACGAGGTTCGCGAACCCGTCGTAGATCACGTACACCTGCACGCCACGGTCGGCGGCGTCAATCAGCGCCTGCTTGAACTGCAGGCCGACGTCGTCACCCTTCCAGATGAACGACTCGAAGTAGATCGTCTCGCGGGCGCTGCGGATGGCCCGCAGCATGTCGTCGTAGAGGTGCTCACCGTACGTAAAGACGGCGACCTTGGAGTCGCCGACGGGGAACTCGGCCGGCTCGGTCTGTGGGAACTGCACGAACTTCGGGCGGAACCGTTTACGCCAGTGATGGACGCCGGTCAGCGTGGCGGCAACGGTCAACTGCGTGCAGAACAGACCGAGCAGCGACCGTTTCACCACGGTCTTTGCCACGGTCATCGCAGCGTTCCGTCTCGAGGTCATCGCGGCAAATCTAACCGCCCGCGACCGACACTTGTCGTCTGACTCCCGTCAGACGAAGAAGGAGACCGCCGCCACGACCGCCCCGACAACGCCGGCGGCCGCGGCGGCGATGCCGAACCAGCGTTGCTTCTTGGTCTCCGAGGACAGCAGCTGCTGCTCGTTGCGGGTGGAGACGATGTACGGCCCGTCGTCCGGCTTGGTCATCACCAGCGCGCCGCCCTGGTCGACCACCTCGCCGAGGACGTACAGGTGGCTGCCCGGCCGCAGCACCCACTCCTCGTACTTGTAGCCGATGGTGTTGCCGTGACCGGAGCCGAGGTCGAGCTTGAAGCCGCCGATCTGCAGCTGCCTGCCCTGCCGCTTGCGGCCCTTCTCGAACCGCTCGAGCACCTTCTCCGGCGCGTCCGGCTTGCTGTCGTTCGGGTCGATCGCGACCACGCCCGTGTCGTCGCGGACGCCGAAGTGCATCTCGGGCGCATGCTGGGCGACGACTTCCGACCGGTTCCGCCGCCGCCTGCGGCCCTTGCTGTCCCGCTCCATGACCCAGTACTTGTGCGTGACCACGTGCCGGTGCCAGACGCACTCGGTACCGCTCATCTGCGCCTGGAGGGTGCCGTTGGGGTGCGGCTGCGTAGCGCCCACCACCTCGCACTTGTACCTGAAGGTGCCAGGCCCGGCCGCCTGCGTCGCCGCGTCCCGCATTGCCGTCAGGTCACCGACGGTGTGCGTCTCGGCGCCGACCATGACCGCAAACCTCCGGCGCGCGCGCCAGGCCATGACGGCCAGCAGGACAGCACCGGCGAGCAACACAATGCCAACGACGATCAAGCGCAACCTCTCAGCCAGCCCGGCGGCTCCCAGCCGCCACCGACGGCGCCGTGAGGAGCCGCCGGCATTGCCTCGACAGGGGACGCGCTAATCCTGCCGACACCCCCACCCGCGAGGGGCCGCTCCGGCCAACCAGCCAAGGACACCCCCTCTGCGCACCCACCCAACAACCCACGGCGACCGAAATCACCGCCTCCGACACAACCCGATGCGTCGAGTACTGCATGTGCTCCAGCCGGAGCCCGGCATCCGTATACCCGTTGAAATCGGGCCACTCGATCTCAGCGTCGAACCGCCGGGCCACGATCCCTGGACCGTCGGCGGCGCCGCACCGTCACCGTCCTGGTCGCTGTCTTCGTCTTCGTCTTGGTCGGCGTCGCCTCGACGGCCAGGCCGCGGCGACCCTCCCGCACGAACCTGTCGGCGTCCGTGACCGCAAACACCACTCGAGCACATTGGGGGACCGCTCCGTCGTCCATTAGGCGACACTGCCCAGTTCAGCTGCGTGCGGTCCGGTCCGCCCCATCGTCGAGTATGCAGCCCGTCAACGCCCGGATGTCGCCGACCAGCCGGTCGGTCGCCGCAACCAGATCATCCGTCTCAGCCATCCTCAACCCCGCTGTAGATCTGTGATGTACTCGTCGGCGAGTGCCCGGTCGAAGATCACGACGAGGTCATCCGGTTGGTACTCGAGACCCCCGTCGTCAGCGAGCGTGCCCAACGCGACCGTGACCCGCTCACCACCCGCGAAGTCGAGATGAAACCCCACATCGGTCCAACCCGAGGCATCCGGCTTCGGCCCAGCGACAGCAGTTACCCAACACGTCTGCCCCACCAGCGGTCGCCAGTCCGGCCACCGACCCACCTCGACGGCGTCGCACCCGTCCGTACTCACAACCCGCCCCATCGGATGCTCGGAGAACGAGACCCACGCCGTCGGCAACCGGAGGTTCCAGACCGCCGAGTACGTACGCCCGCCAGCGAACCGCAACTCGAAGCCGAAGTCCACCGAGTGGAAGCCCGCGAACGCCACGTTCTCAGCGCGAGCCTGCCCCTCGACCGTGTAGTAGGTAACCGACTCCAGCGCCGCCCCAGGAGGCTGCTCGATCGCCATATCCTCCGCCTTCGTCGATGTGTCGCACCCAGCAGCGGTGCCCTCAGCCCCGGTAGGGCAACTCGGCAAAGAATCCGAAGTTGCCGTTCTTGTCGTAAACAATGGCACGACCGTCAGGCGCTACGTAGACGGTCCCGCCCTTACATCTGCCTGTTTCCCTGGCCATCTCCACAGTGCGTGGGTCGTCCAGGATCTCACTCACCTGGCGACGCGCAATCTCGTTCTTGCCGACTTCGTCGCCTCTCGATCGAGGAAACCTCGTACTCTCGCCTCGCGCCTCCGTCGAGCACGGGCTTCCCCTGCTCGTCCCGGACGATCTTCCCGCCGGGCCCTTTGTTGTCCAGCTTTTCCGCGGCCCTCTTCAACTCCTCGTTCGTCCGGCCAGATCTGGGCCATGGACGCCCAGGTGACGGAGGTCTTGCGTGGCGGGCGGGCGGCGGCCTCAGGTACGGGGGAGTGCCTGGAACTCCCCAGCCACGAGGAAACGGATCAGGAACCAAGGGGATGACGGTGCCGTTACCGGGCCGATACGGATTGGCAGCGTGGTGGGCCTGCTCCGGAACTGGACGGCTGCCGCGGTCGATGTGCGGCGCACCAGTTGTGGTGTCCCTGCCGGCGGTTTGGTCGGGGAACGCTAGGGCTAGAGCTTGACCGGCAGTGTGGCCACGACCCGCGAGCACGTCGAGACGGTCCAAGTCGTCGGTGGTGAGCTCGGCGGCGCGCGTGAAGACCGCAGCAGCCTGCTCCGCGGCTGCTATTGCGGCGGCGTGGAGTTGCTGGTGGTGTGCGAGCAACCGGGAGCGGCGACTGTGCAGCGCCGGACCTGCTGACGAAGATGCGCCGGGACCAAATCGTGGGCAGCGCAGTGGCTGGTAACTGTCGCGAGGTCGCGGTGCCAGGTCACGACGTCGTCACGTAGCCGGGCGTGTCTGGAGCATAAGCTGGTCATGGTCCGGGCGTAACGGCGCAACCCGACAGCCGCGAGCGCGCAGGCGGCGGCCTGCACACCGGCCTCGCGGGCGTGCACGGCCACAGTCTCCGTGGCGTTTGCCCGACCAGGACCGGCCAACCAGGCATTGCGTACGGCCTTGGCCGCGTGGACGAGACGAGCGCGTGCCTGCCCTAGCCCAACCGCCGCATCGCCAGCCAGACCGGCGAGCTCCGTCAACCGCACCGGGTCACCCGATGGCGCGGCCAGCTCCGGGATCGGCGGCGGCAGGTCCGCCTCCGCGTCTCTCAACGTTGGTTCGACCGTCGTGGTCATGGCTGGAGCTGGAGCTCATTGGCCTGCGCGACATCCGAATCCGACACCAAGGCGGAGGTCCTTCGCACCCCGGCCGCCGCGTCCTCCATGCCCTGCGCGCTAGCCGCCAGCCGGTTGGACCCCCGCGTGATCAATGCCGTAAACGCTGCGGCCGCAGGAGCTGGCATCCCGCCGTCACCGGCATTACCCAACCGGCGCCGCACCGTCTGCGCCGCGTCCGCTGCCTCCACCACGGTCGCTGCGCCGAGGCCACGCCGCTCGGGCGCATCTCGAGCCCCGTCATGCCGAATCACCTCCACGCCAGCGGGACATCCGTGGCCGTAAAGGCAAGCAGAAATCTGGCCGCGCCGCAGGGCGGCCCGTGGATAATCCGACCAGCCCTGGGGTTATCCACAACCCATCAGATGACGGTTGCCCCCACCCACCACTGCCAGCATCCTTGAGCCTTGCTCCGGAAGCTGCCCTCTCGAGGACAATCCGCAGCATCGACAAGCAAGGGCCAGAGTAATCCGTTGTTCGGGTTTATCGTGTTGGCAGCGAGCGCCGTCGTCATACTCCCGGCGAACACCACCTATGCAACAACCAGCTCAGTACCGTCTCCATAGTGGCCTACGCCAGTCGAAGACCAACGCCGTGAACGGGCATCCTCACCGAGTGGCGATCGGGGCAGCGTCGGGCGCCGGACGATGGCGGAGCTGTGGATGCGCTCACGTTGGCTGAGCGGGCTTGCGCGGAGTTCGGGCCGCCGGCGCCGTTGGTGAGGACGGCTCCGCCGCAGGGGAAGCGGATGCTCGCCGGATGCCGACTCGCACGACGCCTGCACGCACGCGTACTCGAGGTCCGGCACGTACACCGCCACGGTCACCGCCACGTGGCGTGCCACCTGGACGGGTCACGACGATGACGACGGGGGAAGGCGGTGCACTGCCCACCATCGGCCCGCACCAGTACGTTCCGGGGCGCGGTCGTCGAGTCGCGTAGTGAGCTCGTCGGCGGCGCCTGACCGCCCGGGCAGCTAGCTCCCGATCACGCGGCCCGCGATCAGCATGCGTCGCGGGGCGTGCAGCACACCCAGGCCCTGGCGGGGGTCGGCGTCGTAGACGACCGCGTCCGCCGGTGCGCCCTCCTCGATGCCCGGTAGGCCGAGCCAGTCCCGCGCCGCCCAGGAGGCTGCGGCCAGCGCCTCCTCGTTGCTCATGCAGATGTCCGCGAGACGTTCGATCTCCTCCACCACGCGCCCGTGCGGCAGGCCGCCGGCGTCGGTGCCGACGTAGATCGGCACGCCCGCGTCGTACGCCGCGCGCAGCCGCTCACGGCTCGACGCCTGCAGCCGCCGCATCCGGGCGGCGTACGTCGGGAACCGGGTGGCGCGGTCCGCGATGTCGCCGAAGGTGTCCACGACCAACGTCGTCGGTACGAGCACCGCGCCGCTGGCGACCATGTCGTCGAGGACGTCCTCGCTGACGCCGGTGCCGTGTTCGATGGAGTCGATGCCGGCGGCGAGCAGGTCGGGAATGGCCTCCTCGCCGAACGTGTGCACCGCGACGCGCGCTCCCATCGCGTGCGCCTTGGCGATGGCCTCCACCAGAGCCGCCCGCGGCCAGTTCAGTGCGAGGTCGCCGGTGTCCCTGTCGATCCAGTCGCCGACCAGCTTCACCCAGCCGTCCCCGACGCTCGCCTGCGCAGCGACGGCGTCCGCAAGCTGCTCCGGCTCCACCTCCACCGCGTACCCGCGGATGTACCGCTTGGGCGGCGCGATGTGCTGTCCCGCGCGCAGGATGCGCGGCAGGTCCGGGTCGTCTTCGAGCTCGGCGAACCGCACCGGCACGCCTACGTCGCGCAGCAACAGCGCCCCGCGGTCGCGGTTCAGCTCGGCCTGCGCTCGCGCCTCCGCCAGCGACTCCACCGGGCCGTCCGGTCCGAGCCCTACGTGGCAGTGCGCGTCGACCAGTCCGGGGACGAGATACCCGCCGTCGGCGACGGTGACCGCGTCCGCGACCGGCGTCAGGCTCCACCGGCCGTCGACGACGTACAGGTCACGCAGCTCTCCGCTCGGGAGCACGGTGCCGCGCAGATGCAGCCGCTCAGCCATCGATCAACCGAGCCAGCCGGCGATGGTGAGCACGATGCCCAACAGGACGCGGATGACGACGAATATGCCGGCTGCCGGTGCCGCGACCCGTCCACACAGCCTGGCGAGGCCGGCGAAGTTCACCACCGTACGAAGCGGCGGGCCCTCGGTCACGTCCGGGTGCTTCAACAACACCGCCGCCGTGCCACCGGCGGCAGCGACCAGGATTACCCCCAGCAGCAGCAGGAGCAACGTCGGACTGGAGAAGAACGGGAAGCGGGCCGCGAAGTCCAGGATGAACGCCAGCAGCACGACCATCGCCATCGCGCCGGCCGCGAACCACACCAGCACCTTCGCGCGTTTGCCGCGCTCCTCGTGCCAGACGTCGACCTCCTTCTCCACCTCACGGAGCTCGGTCTCGGCCTGCTCGAGTCTGGACGTGCTGGCGTTCAGGTTGTCGCTGGCCGTCTCCCAGTTCGGGAAGCTCAGCCCGGCGGACGCGATCTGCCGCGGCACCTCGCCTGCACCGGTACGGTCCTGCACCTCGAGCACGAGGTCACGTGCCTCGCTGGCCCGGCGCAGCGAGTCGTCGATCTGCCGGCGGCGTTGCTCGGTCTGCTCGCGGCGCCCCTCGCCCGCAGTGCGTTCGATGGTCTCGGCGTCGTGCAGGGCCTTCCAGGCCTGCCGCGCGGCCACGTTGAAGTCGAGCAGCGCCCGTAGGTACGTGTCACCGACCTCGTTGCTCACGACGCACCAACTTCCCGTACCGGCCGAGAGGGGACGACGATCTCCGGCGAGGGACGCGCGAACGGGTCGACGAGCACCGGGGCGCCCTCGTCGCGCATGTCCCTGAACCACAGGCGTCCGGCGGGCGCGACGAACGGCGGCTTCGTGCCGAGGTAGCTGCCGGCGGTGAACTGGTCGACGCCGGAGACGCACCGCAGCTGCAGCCGCGACGACTCCTTGCCCAGCGACTTGAGCCGTTCGGGCTCGTCCACCCAGATCAGTGGATGCACACCCTTCGTCGGAGCGACCGTGAACAGCCAGTCGAGCGCGGACCCCGGGTGCTCAGGATCCGGCCTGATCGGCGCGGTCACGCCGGCATGGTGCAGGCCGACCACCGCGACCACGTTCGTGTCCAGCGACGTGTCCACCAACGTGGACAGCTCGTTCATCCGGCTCTGGCCGACGTGCCGGATCGCGCCGTCGTAGTACGCGATGACGTCGTCCAGCGGCCCGCGCGCGGGCAGGTTCTCCGGCAGCAGGTCGACGATGGTCAACCCGACCTCGCCGACATCCTCCTGCAGCGCGAACGCCAACAACGAGGAGCAGATCTGCGCGATCGCGAGGCGCTCGTCGCGTGCCGACAGCAACAGGCCACGTCCGGCGCCGGCGGACAACGGCACCCCGACGACCGACGGGGTGACGCCGACCGGTGCGCCGACGTACAGCGTCGGCTCGGTCGACTGCCGGATCGCGTCGGCGACGTCGGCGAGCTCGACCCCGCCGGTGCCCCGGCTGACCCTGATCTGTCCCGGCCGCTTGGCGCGCTCGGCCAGGTGGTGGCGGAGGTTGGCGCGCTCGTCCGCCTCCAGGATCGCTGTCTGGAACACCTCGTCGTGGTCACGGTCACCGCGGGCCGGGTTCAGCACGCCGGAACCGCGGCGGTTGTTGTCCAGCCGTCCCTGCACCATCCGGCCGAGCACCCTGGTCAGCTCGTCCGGCGGGCACCGTAGGGCGACGCGCAGGTGCAGCTGGTTGAAGACGGACGTCACCTGGCTGCCGCGCAGCGTGCCGAGCGACGCGAGGCTCTGGGTCGCGAGCAGCAGGTGGATGCCCTGGCTACGCGCCTGCTTGGCGAGCGTCTCGAGCGCCTCCCAGGCCTGCGCCTCCGTCTCGCCCTCCATCATCAGCTGGAACTCGTCCGCGATGAGGAGTACCCGGGGGAGCGTGTCGCCGGTCACCCGGCGGTAGCTGGCGAGGTTGGGCACCGGCTCGCGGTAGCGGTCGGCGGTCTGCTTGAACAGCTCGCGCCGTTGCTCGTCGAGCTGGACGAGATAGCGCAGCACACCCAGGGCGAAGTGCTGGTCCGCTTCGATGCCGACGGTACGGATGTGCGGAAGCGTCGGCCGGTCCGGGCGCGGCGCGTACTCCGCGAACTCCACCCCGGCCTTCATGTCGAGCAGGTGCAGCTCCAGCTCTTCCGGGCTGTGCCTGTGCGCCAGCGAGTGGACGAGGGAGTGCAGCAACGTGGTCTTGCCCGAGCCGGTCGGCCCGACTATCAGCCCGTGGATCGGTACGCCTTCGGCGTCCCCGAGCTCCACCTCCTGCGGCGACCCGTCGCCGCGCCGGCCGATGACCGCGGACAGCTTCTCCTTGGTGTTGGTCAGCCACGGCTTCTCCTGCTGCAGGAAGTACCGCAGCCGTACCGGACGGTTGGCGCCCTGGCGTGCCGCCGGCGCGAGCACGTCGGCGAAGAACCTGTGTTGTGCGTGACCGGGTGCGTCCGGGCAACTGGCCTTCACGTACTTCTGCAGCTCGGTCGGCGTGGTCTCCCAGGTGGCGAACCCGTCGCCACCGACGTGCAGATGATGCGAGTGCTCGGTGAGATCGCTGAGCTTGATGCCGTGACTGAGCGGACGGCTGGTGTCGAGCACCGCCACGACCGCAACACCGCAGCGCTGACCCGCCCGCGCGACGGCGCAGAGTTGCTCGAAGCTCTCGTTCTTCAACCCGATCGGCAGCCCGCCGGCGAAGACGATCGAGCACGGCACGCCGTTCGCCGTGCCGCGGCGCCAGCGGTCCACGAGCGTGTCCGAGCCGCCGAGCAGTACTTTCGTGCTGAGCTCCTGGATGTGGTCGAGCACCCCGCGCAGGTCGGCCGAGATCTCGTCGGCGACCGCGCGTACGCCGCCGCTGGCCAACGGTTCCGGCAGCCGGCTGAGCATGCCGAGGTTCTGCCCGAAGCCGGCCGCGTCGATCAGGTGCACGCGCATCGCGCCCGGCTGGGACGCCGCGACGGCCCGTACGACGAACGACTGCGCGAGCGCGTGCGCAGCGGCGGCGGCGCCCGCGTCGTGCGTGATGACCAAGCTGGTGCCGACGGCCGGCAGCGCGAGCGGCACCACCTCGGCGCCCTCCGGGCTGGCCATGTGCAAGCTCGTCACCGCGACCAGGTGCGGCGGGGAGATCGGTTCGCGGTACTCCGCGCTCCACACCGGCGAGTCCCAGGCACTCCAGCCGTACGGCGACCCGCTGCGGAACAGCTCACCGATCGCGTTGCGGGTGCCGTCCAGGGCAGCGGACAACTGCCCCCGGGCACGCGCTCGCGCGGTACGTAGCTGGTCGGCGACCCCGGTCGCCTCCGCGTTCTGCTGTCGATCCGCCGTAGTCGCCGCGGTCTCAGCCGCAGCACCGAGTTCCAACCGACGAAGCTCCACGGCCTCGAGAGCCGCGGCGAGCCGGTCCGCAACCGTCTGACCCATATTGGGTGTTGCCTCCAGGCGCTTACTGTGCTGTTGGTCCCGCGTCTTCGGTCAGCTTGATCATGAGCGTGAGCGCCGGTGGAGATTACCAGCGATCCGCTGCCAGCTCATCTGGTCATCGGAACTCGTCCGCGATGGTCGCGGCCAGCTCCAGGTAGTCCTCCTTCGTGGCGTCGGCGACGTACGCCTCGGTCGGCGCATCGGGGATCGGGTCGTACTGGATCTGGACCCCCAGATCCAGGTGTTCGTCGTAGCGGATCTTGCAGACGGCGCGGCACCGTTCGGCGAAGAACGTGGTGAGCGCGTCGACGTCGAGGCTCTTCGGCGTGGGGCTGCGGTAGTTGATGACTGCCACCGACCGCGAGACCAGGTCGTGGAAGCCGTGCTGGGCGATCCAGTCGAGGGTGCCGGCCGCCCGGGTGGCCGCGTCGCCCTTCGGTTCGGCCACGACGACCAGCGTGTTCGCCAGCGCCAGCATGTCGCGTACCCACGGACGCAGCACGCCGGTACCGCAGTCGGCGATGATCACGTTGTAGAAGCGCTCGAGGATGCTGAGCGTGTGCTGGTACTCGATGCCGCTGAAGTCCTCGCTGACCGCGGGGTCCTGCTCGTTGGCCAGCACGTGCAGCCGTCCGGCCAGGTTGGTGTACCTGTTCACCTCGGCGACCTGCTGGATCGGCGACCTGGCGTCGTGCGCGAGCAGCCCACGTACGGTGACGTCCGTGGCGCCCACCAGGCGGTCGCCCAACGTGCCCATGTCCGGGTTGGTGTCGAGGGCGACGACGCGGTCGCCGCGCCACTCCGCGAGCGTCCGGCCGGTCATCGCCGCCGTGGTGGTCTTGCCGACGCCGCCCTTGATGCTCATCACGACGACCCGCCACGCGCCGTGCAGCGGCCGGGTGACCCGCTCCCGACGTAGCCGCGCCGCAAGTTCGTCGTCCGAGGGGCCGAGGTTGACGGTGCCGAACGTCGCCCGGTAGACCGCCCGCCGCATGCCCTTCTGCGGGATGCTGTGGCTCTGCTCCAGGAACGGGTTCACCACGTCGGGCCGCGGCGTGGGCGCCGGCTGCGGTGGCTGCGGGCCCTGCGGCTGCGGTTCCTGGGGCTGTTCATGACCCTGTGGATAAGTCATCGATCCGGGCTGTGGATAGTCCTGATAGTACGGCGCCGTCGGGTATGCGTCGCTCCGGTACGGATCGGCTGGTGGCTGCGGGTGTGGGACGTGATTGGGAACACCGTCCTGGCTCGGTGGCTGCCAGGGCTGCCCCGGCTGGTACCCGACCTGCCCCTGACCCCAGGGGTCCTGCGCCTCGTCGAACGACGGATGCTGCGGTGCCCAGCCGGCCGAACCGGCGTCCGGGGTATCCGCGGGCTCGCTCTGCGACGGCGGCTCATCGCGCTGACCTGCGTCGGAGTGGTCAGCGTCGGCCTGAACCGGGGCATGCGGCGGCTGAGTGTATGACTCCGAGCCATCCGCGTTCTGCGTCATGCCGCCCCCGACGATCTGGTGGTCTGCTCCCGACGGTAACAAGATTTCCACAACCTGCTGCTTGCCGTCTGCCCCGGGCGTGCAGTGACGACGGATTCGGATCGCCGACGGCTACTTTGGCGGCGTTCGGCAACCACCGGCGTGACAGTGGGACAGCCGATGGTACACCGGCACACTTGTGGATAACTTCGGGCTCAACAGCCTCAGTCGGTCGGCGTCGCCGTCGAGCTGGAGGTGGGGGTACGGGGTGGTGAAGCCGGCCGCGCGGGCGTGGACCCGACCGTGCATTTCTCCGGCTGGTAGAAGGTGTCGTACACCCGCCAGCCGGCGTCCGTCTTCCGTAGGAAGGCGATCCCCCAGAAGTCCTCCGTGCCGCGGGAGCCGGCGATCTCCCGTCCGGTCCGGGCATCGACCGAGTACGACTTGCTCAGGTCCAGGCAGTCGTCGACGCTGGCCGTCTTGCCGTCGGCGTAGATGTCGACGCGCATGACGTTTGACTCCTCATGCCCGACGAGCCGCTCGTGCTCGCGGTGGTTGGTGCGCAGCGCCTGCAGGCGAGCGCGCAGCTCGGCGCCGGTCGTCCAGCCGCCGAGGTACTCGCGCTGCTCAGCTGGCGGCTTGCGTTGCGCCCGGTGCGACACGTCGATCAGCGCCTTGTACACCTCGCGGACCGCGTCCTCGGCGCCCATGGCCTGGTCGGAGTAGTCCCCGGACGCGGTCTCCGACGGCGCGGACGTCGCGCTGGGCGTACGGTTCACGGTCTCGCTGCCGGTCAACGACGGCAGCTCCACCGGCTCGTCCTCCTCCTGTGCGCACGCGGCCGCGGGCCCGGCCAACGCGAGCACGGCAGCACCGGCCAGCACCCGGCGGCCGAACCAGCGTCCGTTCATGGGTTGTCGACGAGCTCGCTACGCGCCTCAACCACCCGGACCTGGAACGTGGTCGACCGAGTCATCGTCGGCAACGTCCCACCGTCACCATCCGACCCGGCCCAGTCCGCACCCCACGACACAGTGACCCGCACCGTGTACGTGCCCTTCCGCTTATACGCGTGCCGGCACGCGTCCTGCTCGTCGGCGTCCTTCGCGTACGCAACCCCCGGCGCCGCACACGTCACCGGCGCCGACCCATCACCAGGATCCACCCGCAACCGAAACGCCGACGCCGTCGCCTTGGCCCACACATCGTCGGCCCGCGCCGTAACCGACCGCGCCCGATGCTGCGACTCGTCCAACCAAAACCACGTCGGCATCCGCACGAGCATCCGCTTCCCCCGCGGCGGCGCCGTCACCACCACAGGCCCAGGAATAGGCAACCGCGCACGCGCCCGCTCCACCAACTCCGCCACCGTCACCACCGGCTCCCCATAACCCCCACCCCCCGGCGACGGCGTCGAGCACTCCGGCCGCTCAACCGGATCCTTGCTCCAGCTCCCGGTGTTATCACCACGCATCAACACCGCCCGCCCAGTCGAATCACACGGCTGCGGCGGCCCACCCGACCTGCCACCACCAACCCCCGTCGAAGGCCCCGCCCCACCCGAAGGCGGCACACCTGGCTCCGACGACCTCCCAGACCGCGACTTCCCAGCTCCGACACACAGCCGGGTACCGCACCACTTACCGGCAGTGCCCTCCTTCGGCTCCGCCGCCGCAGCAGAAGCCAATCCCTGGCTCACCAATACCTCACCAACCATGACACCTGCGAGCAGACCCACCAGGCTGACGAGCAGACCCAGAAAAGGTCGAAATACGACCACTCCCCGCCTTCCTAGCTGATTCGGCCAACGCATGACTGCTTCCTTAGCTCGTTCCCTTGCATGCGCCAGCCCTTACGGGTTCTTTTGAAGTCTGCGACGTACCAGTTGTATCCGAACCGCTTTGTCACCTTGCCCGTGCGGGTGTTACGCATAAGGGCCATCCGATCATCCGAACAATCGTTGACAGTGGCCCGCTTTCCGTCGATCTCCACTCGGAACACATTCGGGACCGACTTGCCCTCGAGCCGGAGATTATCCTCTTTGAGTCCTCGTAGGCCGGACATAGACGCCGACAGTTGCGGGTCACTGAGCCACTTCGCTAGAAACCGCCGCTGCCTACTCTTAGGCAGATCCTGTGCCTCGGTCCAGTGGGCGCTGTAGTCTTTATAGACCGCCTCAATTTGTTCCTTGTCTGCCATGCCCTTCGTGCTCGTCGTCGATGGGCTGGGCGATGACGCGCTAGGGGTTAGGCTCGGGAGCGTCTTCGGCTTCGGGTCGTCCGCACACGCCGAAAGGCCGGCGACCACGGCAGTGGCCAGCACGGCAGCAGCGGTAACGCGGAGTGTCCCCGTCATGACGCCATAGCCTGCCTGGGCCGTGTTGGCACGGCAACCCCCTCGCCGCGATCTGTGGACAGAACTACGAGCCGTGGCCCCTAGCTGGCGCCCTCGAGCTCTGTCCACAGATCTGCCTTAACCCCTGTTGGCGGGGTGCTACTCGGCCGAAGGTGCAAGTGAACGCATCAGCCCGACGGAAGGAAACCAATGATGCCGACACCGTGCACCGACATCATCTGGGACGAGTGCTCCAGATGAACAAGACGCCTAAGAGCGGCGCCGCGGGGCCGTCAGCGCCACACCCTGGCCTTCTTTTTGTCGCCGTCCTGCTTGCGGCGCCGCACTCGCCGCCAGGTCCGAAGGAGGGCTACCAGAAGCGCGATGCCGAGCAGGATGGCGGCACCGTTAATGAACAGCTCCGTCGGCGACAAGCTTGCCTGGTCCGCCAGGTCGCCGACACGTACTCCGCGATCAGCCAACCAGCTCTCGACGTGCGGCTTGGCCTTGCGGTAGCCGAACACGGCTAGTGCAGCGAAGACCCCAATGACGCTTCTATGTCTGGTGTCAAGCCAACAAGATCAGCATCTGTGCTTACCCGGTCGGGTGAGCGGATAGTGCCGTCATTTGTCGGTAGAGCTGGCGGGCGATGTAGCGCTTGAGGCACCGACGGATTTCGCGGGGCGAG